>NZ_JBMDIJ010000120.1:0-13078 GCF_057808595.1 Pseudomonas sp. FG98
TGGCCGGATTGCTCTTGCGGGCCTCATCGCTGGCAATGCCAGCTCCCACAGGTTTTGTGTGAGGCCTGGATCCTGCGGCCGGCCCGGGAACCTGTGGGAGCAAAGCAGCTCCTATGGACCGCGCCGCACGGGTGGTTTGTGTAAACCGGAAGATGTGCTGCAAAGATCAGGACAAGCCCCATCACCCCCGCTTATCCATCATCAGCACTTTTAACCGCGCCGCTGAAAACACCCGCAATAATGGCCTCCCTCGCTTTCCCAACTCAGGAGCCCGCCCATGTCCGGCGAAAAGAACATCACCCGCTTGCTGACCGGCATGCAGCCATCGCTCAACCCCGGTGAATACGTGTTTTGCACCCTGGCCGATCCTTCGGCCCTGCAAGGCCGGCTGCCGGTCGGTACCTTCCGCGAGCAGGAAGGCCTGACCGTGATCATCGAGCGCGACACCGCCCAGGCCCTGGGCCTGGAATACAGCTACGTCGCCGCCTGGATCACCCTGACCATCCATTCCTCCCTCGAAGCGGTAGGCCTGACGGCAGCCTTCGCCACGGCGCTCGCCGAAGCCGGGATCAGTTGCAACGTGATCGCCGGCTATTACCACGACCACATCTTCGTGGCCCAGGAAGACGCGGAAAAAGCCATGCAGGTGCTGCACCGCCTGTCCCGCCCTTCAGCCTGAAGCCAGCGCTCAGGCGAACCGCTCCACCCGCGCCTCGGTCCGGCGCATCAGCACTTTGCCATGCCGTACCGACACCAGCGCATGCCCCTGGCTGCGCACCATCTCGTAATCGTCAGGCGCCGACAGCAGCAGCAGGTTCGCCGGGCGACCGACCTCGATGCCGTAACGCTCGCCCAGGTTGAGGGTGCGGGCGCTGTTGTCGGTGATCAGGTCCAGGCAGCGCTGCAGATCCTCGTAGCCGAGCATGTGGCAGATATGCAGCCCGGCTTCGAGGATGCGCAGGATGTTGCCGTTGCCCAGCGGGTACCAGGGGTCGACGATCGAATCCTGGCCGAAGCAGATGTTCATGCCGGCCCGGTCGATCTCGGCCACCCGGGTCAGGCCGCGACGCTTGGGGTAACTGTCGAAGCGGCCTTGCAGGTGGATGCTTTCGGTCGGGCAGGAAACGAAGTTGATCCCCGACAGCTTCAGCAGACGGAACAGCTTGTAGCAGTAGGCGTTGTCATAGGAGCCCATGGCCGTGGTGTGACTGGCCGTGACCCGGGCGCCCATGCCGCGCACCCGGGCCTCCTCGGCCAGCACTTCGAGGAAACGCGATTGCGGGTCGTCGGTCTCGTCGCAGTGCACGTCCACCAGGCAGCCGGTGCGTTCGGCCAGGTCCATCAGGAACTTCACCGACGATACGCCCTGGTCGCGGGTGTTCTCGAAGTGCGGGATGCCGCCGACCACATCGGCGCCGATGGCCACCGCCTCGGTCATCAGGGCTCGGCCGTTGGCATAGGACTCGATGCCCTCCTGGGGGAAGGCGACGATCTGCAGGTCGATCAGATGACGGACCTCCTCGCGCACCTCGACCATGGCCTTGAGCGCGACCAGGGTCGGGTCGGTCACGTCGACATGGGTGCGCACATGCTGGATGCCGTGGTCGACCAGCATGCCGATGGTCTTTTTCGCCCGGGTCTTGATGTCCTCGTGGGTGGTGATCTCCTTGCGCTCGGCCCAGCGTTCGATGCCTTCGAACAGGGTGCCGCTCATGTTCCAGTTCGGCTCGCCGGCGGTGAGGGTCGCGTCGAGGTGGATATGCGGCTCGACGAAAGGCGCGACCACCAGGTTCTGCCCGGCGTCCAGGTCGTCGGCGCTGGCCAGCGCCAGCACCTCGGCCTGCGGCTGGATGGCGGCGATGCGCTCACCGTCCAGTTCGATGCGGAACAGGCCCGGCTTGCCGCGCAGACGTGCATTGATGATGTTCATGGAGTTACTCCTGGTTCGGGTCTTCGCTCATGCGCCATACCAACAGGGCGACCGAGGCGTTCATGCGGAAAAGCGGGTCGTCGAGGGACTGCCCGCTCAGTTGTTCGATGCGCTGGATGCGCTGGTTGATGGTGTTGCGATGCAAGCCCAGGCGCTGCGCGGCCTGGAAACCGTTGCCGTTCTCCTTGAGCAGCGCGTCGAGGGTATGCACCAGTAAATGGGGGTGCTTGCGGCCAGGGGCGATCAGCGGGCCGAGGGTCTGGGCGACGAAATCGTCGATCAGCGAACGGTCGGCGATACCCTGCAACAGGCGCAGCACTCCCAGCTCGCTGAAGTCGCAGAAGCCGCTGGCCGGGCGCAAGTTGCGCGCCACGTCCAGGGCCTGGCGGGCCTCGTGCAGGGCCTGGCGGTAGTGGGCACAGTCGGCGGCGAGGCTCGACAGGCCCATTTGCACGTTCAGTTGCCCTGCCACCCCGGCCAATTGCCGATGCAATGCGGACAAGCTCGCGTGCAGTTCCGGCATCTCCGCCAGCAACAGTACGAACAGATCCCCCGGCAACTGCACGACCACCGCTCCAGCATGCTCGCGGCACCACGCCTCCAACTGGTCCTCCAGGGCCTGACGCACCCCCTGCCACAGGCGCTCGCCCTGGCTCAGGCCATGCTGCTCGAACAGGCCGTCGACCCCGGCCAGGCGCAACGCTACCAAACGGCGCGGCTGGTCCAGGGCAAGGTCGAGGTGCGCCGCGCGCTGGCGGGCGATGGCCAGGCTCGGGTAATCGCCGGTCAGCAACTGGCCGAGGATGTCGTTGCGGGTGCGCCGCACCTGGTTCATCTGCACCAGCGCCGTACCGATCAGATGGGTCACCACCACCATTTTCAGCGCATAGGGCTGCTCGATCAGCGGCAGGCCCAGTTGCTCGGCACGGGCAATCACCGCGGGCGGAATCGCATGCAGAAAGCTGCCGCCGGTAAGGATGACCATCCCGGCAATGCCCACCGCCTCGCCATCTTCCACCAGGCTCAGCAGGTTGGCTTCGCCACGGGGATGGTTGATGCCGGTGACGAACACCAGCTCGCCACCCATCACCCATTCGGCGATGCCTTCGTTCTCCGCCACATAGGGCCAGCGCACCCGTCGCGCCAGGTTGCGCGCGCCAGCACGGACCTGCATCTCCTCCAGGCCGGGCAGGTGCAGGATCTGGTCCAGTGCCAGGCTCACCGCTGGATCCCGGCCTGACCGGGGGCCAGACGCCGGCTCGCCTCAAGCAGGATCACATAGCACAGCGCCGACGCACCGATACCCACCAGCGGCGCAACCCACGGCGAGGCATAGGCCAGCACCGCACCGACGGCATAGGCGACCAGCCCGGTGAGGTTGTAGCGCGGCAGGCTGACGCTGGCCAGGGCCGGGTACTTGCCGCGATGGCGATACCAGAAGTCGGCCATGATCACCCCACCCACCGGCGGAATGATCGAGCCGAGCAGCACCAGGAACGGGATCAGCATCTCGTACATGCCGCCGATCGCCAGGACGATGCCCACACCGGCCGCCGCCAGGGTCGCGGTGCGCCGGCGCTCGCTGCGCAGCAGGTGGCAGGCTGCGGCCGAAACGTTGTAGATAGTCGGGCCCTGGATCGTCCAGAGGTTCAGGCACAGCATCACCACCGCCGCGAAGGACAGGCCCTGGAGCATCATCACCTCGACGATATCGGCCTGCTGGTAGACCATCGCGCACCAGGCCCCGGCCACCACCATCAGGCCATTGCCGAGCAGGAAGGCGACGATGCTGGCGGTTACCGCGACCCGGCCGCTGCGGGCCAGGCGGGTCCAGTTGGTGGCCTGGGTAGCGCCGCTGGCGAAGGTGCCGAAGACCATGGTTACCGCCGCCGAGAAGGTCAGGGTGTCATGCGGCATCACCGCCAGCAGCCCCGGGAAGCCGCCGGCATCGCGGGTGGCGATGACCATCGACACCACCAGCAGCACGAACATCAGCGGCACCGACACCCGCGACAGCACGTCCAGCCCTTTGAAGCCGATGATCGCGGTCAGGCTGAAGCCCAGGCCGAACAGCACCATCAGCGGAATACTGAAGCCCTCCGCCAGCCCCAGCAGCTTGACCAGTACGATCGCCACCGTGGCCGTGCCCCAGGCGTACCAGCCCAGTTCGGCGAAACCGAGAAGAAAGTCGGACAGCCGGCTACCCGCCTCGCCAAAGCAGAAGCGCCCCATCAGCACGGTGTTCAGGCCGCTGCGCGAGGCGATGAAAGCCAGCGCCGCGGCATACAGGGCCAGCAAGGTATTGCCGATGGTGGCGATCCACAGCATGTCGACGAAATTGAACGCCATGCCCAGCTTGCCGCCGGCGAACATGGTGCCGGTGAAGAAGGTGAAGCTGAACAGCACCATGGCGATGGGCAGCAGGCCCTTGCGCGCGGACTGCGGGGCTTCGGACAGCGGAAATTCGGTGGATGAGCTCATTGCACGGTGCTCCGGGTTGAAGTTGGGAGCAGGGAGAGCAATATGCGGGCCGCTTTTGCCAGGGCGGGCAGAGGCTGGAATACGGTGCAGCGCGCACAGAAGATACTGGGCATCTTGCACACTTAATGAGAAAAATACCCGATGACTATGTAGCAATTGACCTGATTCGAGTCAGTCGCGCACCAAACACAGGCACGGCAGATGTAGTCAGCACAGAGCGCCCGTCGGGAAACCGCATCAAGGCTGACAGGTGCATGTCGATGCTTTTCTAGCGCCCTCAAGATCGAGCGCCGCCCGCGCGGCGCATCGCCGGCAATCGGATCGCCGCCCGGCCGGCTCCCACATTTGTTGCAACGCGCCATGGCCTGTGAGATCTCCGCTGCCAGCCTTGGATGTTAGGCGATCTATCGCGGGGAAGCCGTTGGGCTCGACGCGATACCGCGTCGTACCAACAAGGCGAACAACCATGGCCTAACAGACATAGGTACGTTGAAACAAATGTGGGAGCCGGCCGGGCGGCGATCCGATTGCCGGCGATGCGCCGTGCGGACGGCGCTCGATCTCAAGAACGCTGCAAGATTCAAGGCAGACGCCTGGCAGCCTTGATGCGACCTACGGACAGGCACTCTCACCAAAAGAGGTGTATCAGCCCCCTACTCCACCTCCAGGCTATACCCCACCCCATACACCGAGCGGATCGGGTCCTGCGCCACCGCCGCCAGCTTGCGCCGCAGGTTCTTGATATGGCTGTCCACCGTGCGGTCGGCGACCACCCGGTGGTCCTGGTAGATGTGGTTCATCAACTGGTCCCGCGACAACACGTGGCCCGGCCGCGTCGCCAGGGCGGCCAGCATGCGGAATTCCACCGGGGTCAGCTCCAGCGCCACACCCTTGAAGCGGGCCTGAAAGGTCTGCGGGTCCAGCTCCAGGCCAGAACTGCCGCCTTGCGCACCACTGCGCCGCAGCACCGCCTTGACCCGCGCCACCAGCTCGCGCGGGGAAAACGGCTTGCAGATGTAGTCATCGGCGCCCAGCTCCAGGCCCAGCAGGCGGTCGATCTCGTCGACCCGGGCGGTCATCATGATCAGCGGCATCTGGCTGAAGCCGCGCAGCTCGCGGCAGATGTCCAGGCCATCGCGGCCGGGCAGCATCAGGTCGAGCAGGACCAGGTCGAAGGCCTGCTGACGCAGGGTCGGGATCACCGCCAGGCCCTCGGCCAGGTGCTCCACGGTGTAGCCGCCGGCACGCAGGTAATCGCCCACCAGTGCCGCCAGCTTGGGTTCGTCTTCCACCAGCAGGATGCGTCCGTGGCTCATGAGTGTTCTCCGGCAGACGGCAAGGTCAGGGTCAACAGCAGCCCGCCCAGGGCCGAGGCTTCGGCGGTGAGCTTGCCGCCATGCACTTCGGCGATACCCCGGCAGATCGCCAGGCCCAGCCCGGTGCCACCGCTGGCCCGGTTGCGCGAGCGCTCGGCGCGGTAGAAACGCTCGAACAGGCGCTCCAGGGACGCCGGATCGACACCGGGCGCCGAGTCCTCGCACTGCACATGCACCTCGTCGCCGACGCGCACGGCACGCAATATTGTGCGGCCACCGGGATCGGTATAGCGCCGACTGTTTTCCAGCAGGTTGTGCAGCAGTTGCCCGAGGCGGGACTCATCGCCGAACACCCAGAGCGGATGCTCCGGCAACTCCAGCTCAAGGCTGACCCCGCGTTCGCCGAACCCGGCGCGGAAGGCTTCGCTCACTACCGGCAGCAACACCCGCAGGTCGATACGCTCGCGACGGTAGGTCGGCCCGCCGACCTCGGCCAGGGACAGGTCGAACAGGTCGTCCACCAGCTTGGTCAGGGCGCCGACCTCGCCCTGCAACGAGCGCAGGGTGGTGGCGTTGAGCGGGCGGATACCGTCTTCCATGGCTTCCAGTTCGGCACGCATCACCGCCAGCGGGGTGCGCAACTCGTGGGAGATATCGGCCATGAAGTCGCGGCGCATGCGTTCGTTGCTGGCCAGGGTCGCGGCCATGCGATTGAAGTCGCCGGCCAGTTGCCCGGCTTCGTCACTGGAGCGTACCGGCACCTGGATCCCGTAGTCGCCGGCGGCCAGACGGTGGGTGGCGCTGGCGACCTCGCGGATCGGCCGCAGCAAGGCGCGGGTCAGCCACCAGGCAATCACCGCGGTCGCCAGCAAGCAGGCCAGGCCGATCAGCAGGCTGGAGCGCAACTGATTGAGCTGGAAGCGCCGGTCGCCGACGCTGGTCACCGATTGCAGCGGCGC
This sequence comes from Pseudomonas sp. FG98, assembly GCF_057808595.1. Classification (NCBI taxonomy): domain Bacteria; kingdom Pseudomonadati; phylum Pseudomonadota; class Gammaproteobacteria; order Pseudomonadales; family Pseudomonadaceae; genus Pseudomonas; species Pseudomonas sp. FG98. The sequence continues at coordinate 6,687 of NZ_JBMDIJ010000120.1, forward strand.
CAGGGCCATCCAGCCGACCACTTCGCCCTGATGGTGAATCGGTCGCAACAGCATGTCGCCGGAGGCCGCCTGGTAGCCGATGATCGGCTGGCGCCGGGCATCCAGCAGGGCAAAACGGACGAAGGCGCCGGTCAGGTCGGACACGCTCAGCCGCGTCGGATCGAACACCCCCGCCGGCTCGGTTTCCACCGGGCGCAGCAGTTCGAACCACTGGTCCTGGTCGCGGCGGATGAAGTCCCAGCTGCCATGCCGGGCATAGGCCTGCTCGATGCGCGGGACCAAACCGTCCATACGCTCCTCGGCCTGCTGGTTGAGGTAGCCGAGAAAGCCGTATTTCAGGCTCAGGTAGGCGGCGAACACCATGCCCAGCACGGCGAAGGCGCAGACGGCGAGCATGGCCAGGAAGAACTTGCGGGACAGGCTGATTTTCATGAAGGCGCCAGGAGGTGGGCAATGGACGCATTGAAGCCCGCACGACACGGCGCGGCAAGGCCGCCGCTTGAATCTCCTAGATTTCTGCACATTGCCTGCACAATTGCCGCGCACGCTGGCCGCCATACCTCTTATCGGTCTGGAGTCCACGGATGCCTTCCTTCACTTGTTCCCCCTTGCTGCGCGCCCTCACCGTCGGCATGGTGCTGATCGCCCTTGGCGCCTGCCGCCAGGACACTCCCGCCGGCGCACCCGGCAAACTACCCGGTGGCCCCGGCGCAGAAGTCCAGCAGGTCGCCGTGCACCAGGTCGCCAGCAGCCCGCAGACCCTGACCACCACCCTGCCCGGCCGCGCCAGCGCCCATTTGGTCGCCGAGATCCGCCCGCAGGTCGGCGGCATCATCCAGAAGCGTCTGTTCACCGAGGGCGAGACGGTCAAGGCCGGCCAGGCGCTGTACCAGATCGATCCGCAGTCGTACCAGGCCGCACTGGCCGAAGCCGAAGCCAGCGTGGCCTCGGCCAAGGCCACGCTCAAGGCCGCCGAGCTCAAGGCCAAACGCGACGCGCAACTGGTGCAGATCGACGCGATCAGCGCCGAGGACAACGAAACCGCCCAGGCCTCCCTGCTCCAGGCCAAGGCATCGTTGCAGTCGGCCGAAGCGGCGGCGAAGACCGCACGGATCAACCTCGGCTACACCCGCATCACCTCCCCCATCGACGGCCAGACCGGCACCTCCTCGGTGACCCCCGGCGCCCTGGTCACCGCCGAGCAGACCAGCGCCCTGACCACGGTGCAGCAACTGGACCCGATCTACGTCGACTTCACCCAGCCCAGCAGCACCCTGCTGCGCCTCAAGCGCGAGCTGGCCGAAGGCAAGCTGGCCCCGGCCGAACAGAAGGACGCCACGCGCATCGACCTGGCTCTGGAAGACGGCAGCGCCTACGGCCATGAAGGCACCCTGACCTTCAATGGCGTCACCGTGGATGAAAGCACCGGCAGCGTCACCCTGCGCGCCCTGGTGCCCAACCCGAACGGCCTGCTGCTACCCGGCATGTACCTCAAGGCGACCCTGCGCGAAGGCGTGCAGCAGGACGCCATTCTCGTCCCGCAGCAAGGCGTGAGCCGCGACGAGCGCGGCGATGCCACGGCCCTGGTGGTGGTCGACGGCAAGGTCGAGCAGCGCCAGTTGACCCTGGCCCGCGCGGTCGGCAACCGCTGGTGGGTCAGCGCCGGTCTGCAGCCCGGCGACCAGTTGATCGTCCAGGGCCTGCAGAAGGTCCGGGTCGGCCAGCAGGTGCAGACCGTCGACGCCAACCTGACCGCCAGCAAGAACTGAGGACGCGCCCATGGCCCGCTATTTCATCGACCGCCCGATCTTCGCCTGGGTCATCGCCATCCTGGTGATGCTCGGCGGCGTGCTGGCGATCTTCCAGCTACCGCTGGCCCAGTACCCCAACATCGCCCCGCCGCAGATCACCCTCAGCGCCACCTACACCGGCGCCTCGGCCAAGACCATGGAAGACTCGGTGACCCAGGTCATCGAACAGCAGATGACCGGCCTTGAAGGCCTGACCTACATGTCTTCCAGCAGCAGTTCGGCGGGCAGTGCCAGCATCACCCTGACCTTCGAGGCCGGCACCGATATCAATACCGCGCAGATGCTGGTGCAGACCAAGCTGGAACAGGCCAAGGCGCGCCTGCCGGAAACCGTGCAGCAGCAAGGCATCCAGATCCGCAACTCGGCCAGCGACTTCCTGATCATCTTCTCGCTGGTCTCGGACAACCCCGAGGTCAGCGCCACCGATATCAGCGACTTCATCTCCAGCACCCTGTACGACCAGATCAGCCGGGTCAGCGGGGTCGGCCAGGTGACCACCCTGGGCTCCAGCTACGCCATGCGCATCTGGCTCGACCCGGACAAGCTCAAGCAATACGCGCTGATGCCCTCCGACGTGAGCAGCGCCCTGCAAAGCCAGAACGTCGACACCTCGGCTGGCCAGCTCGGTGCCCTGCCCGCGCTGCCCGGCCAGCAACTCAACGCCACCATCAATGCGCGCAGCAAGCTGCAGACTGCCGCGCAGTTCCGCGAGCTGGTGCTGAAGTACGCCAGCAACGGCGCAGTGGTGACCCTGGCCGACGTGGCCCGGGTCGAACTGGGTAGCGAAAGCTACGACGTGGTCGCCGAGCACAATGGCCGCCCCGCCGGCGGCATGGCCATCAGCCTGGCTACCGGGGCCAACGCCCTGGACGTGTCCGAGGCAGTGCAAAGCAAGCTCGCCGAGCTGGAAAAGTTCTTCCCCAGCCAGTTGCAACTGCGCGCCGAGGTGGCCTACAACACCGCCCCCTTCGTGAAGATCTCCATCGAGGAAGTGATCAAGACCCTGTTCGAGGCCATCGCGCTGGTGGTGCTGATCATGTACCTGTTCCTGCAGAACCTGCGCGCCACCCTGATCCCGGCCATCGCCGTGCCGGTGGTGCTGCTGGGCACCTTCAGCGTGCTGTCGCTGCTGGGCTATTCGATCAATACCCTGACCATGTTCGGCATGGTCCTGGCCATCGGCCTGCTGGTGGACGATGCCATCGTGGTGGTGGAGAACGTCGAGCGGATCATGACCGAGAAAGGCCTGTCGCCACGGGAGGCAACGCGCCAGTCCATGGGCGAGATCAGCAGCGCGCTGGTCGGCATCGCCGTGGTGCTGTCGGCGGCGTTCGTGCCGATGGCCTTTATCGGCGGTTCCACCGGGGTGATCTACCGGCAGTTCTCGGTGACCATGGTCGCCGCCATGACCCTGTCGGTGCTGGTGGCGCTGATCCTGACGCCGGCGCTGTGCGCCACCCTGCTCAAGCCCGGCCATGGCGGCGAGCGGCGCGGCTTCTTCGGCTGGTTCAACCGCAGCTTCGAACGCGCCTCGCTGCGCTACCAGGGCAGCATCGGCCGCCTGCTGGCAAGGCCGCTGCGCGCCCTGCTGGTGTACGCCCTGGTACTCGGCGGCGTGGCACTGATGTTCGAGAAGCTGCCCAGCGCCTTCCTGCCCGACGAGGACCAGGGCATGTTGATGGTCGGCATCACCCTGCCGGTGGGCGGCACCGACGAGCGCTTGCAGGCGGTGACCGCCGAGGTGCGCGAGTACCTGCTGACGCAGCCTGAAGTGGCCTCGGTGCTGACCGTGCGCGGCCTTGGCAATGGCGGCAACGCACAGAACTCCGGACGCGGCTTCATCAAGCTCAAGGACTGGAGCGAGCGCCAGGGCACCGAGCACAGCGCGGCGGCGGTGGCACAACGGGCCAGCCAGGCGCTGGGACGGATTCTCGATGCCCAGGTGTTCGTCATGGCGCCGCCGGCGATCCAGGGCCTGGGCGAGAGTTCCGGCTTCGACGTGCAGTTGCAGGACCTGGGCGGCCTCGGCCATGCCGAATTGCTCAAGGCCCGCGACCAGTTCATCCAGTTGGCCGCCCAGGACCCGCGCCTGGCCATGGTCCGCGCCCAGGGTCTGGAAGACACGCCGCAACTGAACATCGATATCGACGACCGCAAGGCCGGCGCCATGGGCGTGGCCGCCAGCGATATCAACGACACCCTGAGCGTGGCCATGGGCGGCAGCTACGTGAACGACTTCCTCGATGCCGGGCGGGTGAAGAAGGTCTACCTGCAAGGCGAGGCCGGCAACCGCATGCTCGCCGAGAACCTCGGTGACTGGTACGTGCGCAACGACAGCAATGCGATGGTGCCGATGGCCTCGTTCATCAGCACGCGCTGGAGCAATTCGTCGCCGCTGCTGGAGCGTTACAACGGCTTTGGCTCGTTCGAGCTGGTGGGCGAGCCGGCCCCCGGCGTGAGCTCCGGCGATGCCATGGCCGCCGTGGAAGAAATCATGGCGCAACTGCCGGAAGGCATCGGCTACGCCTGGACCGGCCAGTCCTACCAGGAACGCCTGGCCGGCAACCAGGCGCCGCTGCTCTACGCCATCTCGATCCTGTTCGTGTTCCTCTGCCTGGCAGCCCTGTACGAAAGCTGGTCGGTGCCCTTCGCGGTGATGCTGGTGGTGCCCCTGGGCATCCTCGGCGCGCTGCTGCTGACCGGGGTGCGCGGGCTGTCCAACGACGTCTACTTCCAGGTCGGCCTGCTGACCACCGTGGGCCTGGCGGCGAAAAACGCCATCCTGATCGTCGAGTTCGCCAAGGAAGCCTACGAGCGCAGCGGCGACCTTCTGGCCGCGACCCTGGAAGCGGTGCGCATCCGCCTGCGTCCGGTATTGATGACTTCGCTGGCGTTCATCCTCGGCGTGCTGCCGCTGGCGGTGAGCAGCGGCGCCGGCGCTGGCGGGCGCCAGGCCATCGGCACCGGCGTGCTCGGCGGCATGCTCGCCGCCACCCTGCTCGGCCTGTTCTTCATTCCCCTGTTCTATGTGCTGGTACAACGCCTGGCCGCCCGTCGCGCCAGCGCCACTGCCGAAGGAGTCAACTGATGCGCCTGTCCTGTCTGTCCCTGCTGATTGCCCTGGCCCTGGGCGGCTGCGTCAACCTGGCACCGGACTACCAGCAACCGGCAGCGCCGGTCGATACGCAATGGCCGGTGGGCAGCAGCGCTGGCGAAGCGGCTGCGGAGATCGACTGGCGCAGCTTCTTCGTCGACTCGCGCCTGCGCGACACGGTGGCCCGGGCCCTGGCCAACAACCGCGACCTGCGGGTGGCTGCGCTCAACGTCGAATACCAGCGCGCGCAGTACCGCATCCAGCGGGCAGCGCAGTACCCGTCGCTATCGGCCACGGCCGATGGCACCCGCCAACGGGCGGTGAGCGACGGGCAAAGCCTGGTCAGCAGCCAGTACAGCGTCGGCCTGGGCATCAGCAATTACGAAGTGGACCTGTTCAACCGCCTCGGCAACCTCAAGGACGCCGCGCTGGAGAACTACCTGGCCCAGGAGGAAACCCGGCGCAGCACGCAGATCGCCTTGGTGGCGGAAGTTGCCAACGCCTGGATGACCCTGGCTGCCGACCAGCAGTTGCTCAAGCTGGCCCAGGACACCTACGACAGCCAGCAGAAGACCTATGGCCTGGTCAAGCAGAGCCATGGCCTCGGCGGCGAGTCCGGTCTGAGCCTGGCCCAGGCGCGCAGCACGGTGGAATCGGCGCGGGTGCAGGTGGCCAACTATGAAAGCCAGGTGGCCCAGGACCGCAATGCCCTGCAACTGCTGGTGGGCGAGAGCCTCGACCCGGCCCTGTTGCCCGACGCCCAGGCGTACCACGCTGCGCTGTTGGTCACGGTGCCGGACGGCCTGCCCTCCAGCCTGCTGACCCGGCGGCCGGACGTGCTTGCCGCCGAGCACAGCCTCAAGGCGGCCTACGCCGATATCGGCGCGGCACGGGCGGCGTTCTTCCCCAGCATCAGCCTGACTGCCAGTGGCGGTACGGCCAGCAGCGAGTTGTCCGGGCTGTTCGGCTCGGGTAGCCGGGCATGGAGTTTCGCCCCGTCGATCAACCTGCCGATCTTCAATGCTGGCAGCAACAAGGCCAGCCTTGAGGCGGCGAAGATCACCCGGGATATCGATGTGGCGACTTACGAGAAGACCTTGCAGACCGCCTTCAGCGAAGTCGCCGATGCTCTGGCCGTGCGCGCCCATGTCAACGAGCAGCTCGACGCCCAGCGCAGCCTCACCGAAGCCAGCCAGCGCAGCTACGACCTGTCGCTGGCGCTGTACAAGCAGGGTTCGGACAGTTTCCTCGAAGTGCTCGATGCACAGCGTTCGCTGTACTCGGCGCAGCAATCGCTGATCAGCCTGGAGCTGTCGGAGCAGGCGAACCGGGTGACCTTGTACAAGGTGCTGGGTGGAGGGTGGCAGGGCTGAAAGTTTGCGGAGCAGCTTGTGGGAGCGGGTTCACCCGCGATTGCAGTAGTGGAGTCACCTGCGCTGGTCTAATGACCCCGGACACCTCAATGGGTGAAAATCCCCCCACTGAGG
>NZ_JBMDIJ010000121.1:0-13055 GCF_057808595.1 Pseudomonas sp. FG98
GGCGCTACGACCCGGGTACCCGGCGCGTGCGGCAGTCGCCGGGGTATGGCTTCGACATGTCGTTTCCCGGTAGCGGCGGCTCCATCACCGTCGACGAAGTGCGCCTGTTCAACGGCTCCGGCCAGCGCTACGACTGGAAGATCGTCGGCAAGCGCGAGATGTTCATCCCCTACAACGCCTACCGCCTGCACTCGCCGAAGCTCAAGTACGCCGAGCTGCTGACCCCGGGGCATATCAATCCGGACGCCATGCGCTATGAACGGCATCGTGTGTGGGAGCTGGAGGGCACTCTCAAGCCCGGTTATCGCCACCTGTACGGCAAGCGCAAGTTGTATATCGACGAGGACACCTGGTTCCCGATGCTCGCCGACAACTACGACAACCGTGGCGAGCTGTGGCGTACCTCGATGGTCAACTACTTCTACGCCTACGAAACCCAGGGCCAGCAGGCCGGGGTAGGGCTGTACCACGACCTCAATGCCGGCTCGTACCTGGCCTTCAACCTGATCAACGAACAGCGCAATGGCTACCAGTTGAACAAGCCGGGGTTCAGTCCCAAGGACTTCGGACCTGAGGCCGCGCGGCGCTTCGGGCAGTAACCCGCAGGTCTTCCGGGCCTCATCGCTGGCAAGCCAGCTCCCACAGGTCCGTTGCATGCAGTACCTGTGGGAGCTGGCTTGCCAGCGATGAGGCCCGGGAAGAGAACTAGTCCGAATGAAGGATGAACACCAGGCCGTTCCTGCCCAATCATGCCCTCATGAATGCCCCCTGGATCACTAGGGGCAATCCTCACCCAGAGTTTCCAGCAAAGGAAAACAACATGACGAAACTCGCTGAAATCTCCCTCGACAACGCCCAGCGCACCCATCGCTACGCACGCGGCTGGCACTGCCTGGGCGATGCCGCCGACTACCGTGACGGCAAACTGCACACCCTGAACATCTTCGGCACCCGCCTGGTTGCCTTCGCCACCAGCGACGGCACCATCAGCCTGCTCGATGCCTACTGCCCGCACATGGGCGCCGACCTGTCCCAGGGCACCATCGAGAACGACCGCGTGGTCTGTCCGTTCCATCACTGGAAATACGACACCACCGGCAAGTGCGTGGAAATCCCCTACTGCAAGCGCATCCCGCCCAAGGCCAAGACCCGGGCCTGGCTCACCTGCGAGGTCAACAACCTGCTGTTCGTCTGGAACAACCCCGAAGGCAAGCCGCCGCAGGAGGGCGTGGTCATCCCGCACCTGGATGCGATGGACAGTGCCGAGTGGATCCACGAGTGGAACATCGACACCATGCTGATCGAGACCAACCCGCGCGAGCTGGTCGACAACCTGGTGGATGCCCAGCACTTCGGCCCGGTGCATGGCACCCCGACCAAGTACTTCTCGAACATCTTCGAAGGCCATATCGGTCATCAGATCTTCCACGGCGACTCCGAGCGCCTGGGCGGTGACCTGATCGCCGAATCCGCCTACTTCGGTCCGGCCACCCACTTCACCCACCTCAGCTCGATGTTCGGCGAAGACCGTATCCACGCCATCCTGCTCAACAGCCACGTTCCGGTTGGCCCGAACAGCTTCGAGCTGCGCTTCGGTTGCATGGTCAAGCGCGTACCGGGCTGGAGTGAAGAGCAAAACCAGGAAGTGGCCAAGGCCTACGTCATGGGCAACCGCGCCTCGTTCTACCAGGACGTGGATATCTGGAAACACAAGATCCGTATCGACAAGCCGGTCCTGGCCGAGACCGATGGCCCGGTGTACCAGTTGCGTGAGTGGTATGAGCAGTTCTTCACCGACGAAGAGCAGGTGCCGGCCAGCATGGCCGAGCGCCGCGAGTTCGTGACCGTCGATGAGCGTTGAGTGACCTGCGACCCGCCCGTTGCCGGGCGGGCCTGCGCCGGATTGCAAGGTGTGGAGAGAGCCGACAATGAAAACAAAAAGCCTTCTTGCCTGGTGTGTTCCGCTGTTCGTGCTGGTGTTCGTGGTGCTGACGGTACTGGTTTCGGTGCCGGCGGAGCCCTGGAGTACCAAGGCTTGCCGCCAGGTGCCGGGATGTGTGGCAGTGGTGCCGGCGTTTCAGGGGTGGCCGGGTGTGCGTTGAACCCGTTACCCCGGCGTTACCGCCAGCAAGCCGATAGCTCACTGGTCTTGCTTGACCCCCGAGTCCTTGCGCTCGGTCCCGCGCTGATCCAGTGTCTCCGGCCGCTTGCTGCGGTCTGTTCCGTCGGTCGTCGCACCGCCCTGGCGCCCGGGATCACTGCCTTGCATCCTAGGATCGGTACTCCCCGGCAGCGGAATCTCCGGTGGTGCGCCGGAGCCCATGGCCGGATTGCTCGGTGAGGTGTCCGGATTGGGATTGGTCGGCCCGGTATCGGCCAAGGCATGGCCGCTGAGCAGGGCACTAAGCAGCAGGGCCGCGAAGGCTGTGCGCTTCATGATCGAACTCCTTTTTCGCTGGGATACCTGTCATTGGGTAATCCCTGGCAAGGGAGGTGCGATTCTGACGCGCCGCGCGCCGACCAATGGCGCTATTCCCGCCCGCGCATGAAGAACCCCGCCACATACTTGCGGAAAGTATCGAGCCCCTTGAAATCCGCGTAGCGGCGGAAGTGCTCGACCTCTGGCTCCGGACCCATGGGCGTTTCGGTCAGGGAGATGGACAGCACCCGGTCCTGGTCGGAGCTGAGTACCAGTTCATCCATCACTTCGCCGCCGATCACCGGCCGGCGCATGGTCACCTTCACGCCTTTGCCGGCCATCCAGTCGATCAGCGAGACCAGCATCTTCAGCGGCTCGCGCTCTTCATCGCGGTAGACCGGGAACAGGTGCCCACGGGACAGCACCGGCACGCTGGCGACATTGACCAGTTCGTAGAAGTGGCTGCCGGCGGTGGTCGGCGAGTAGATCGCCAGGGCCAGCAGCGGGCCCGGGGTGCGGCTGCCGCCCCAGAGCAGGTGGTGGCCCTGGAAGTCGAAGCCGTCCTCGCTGCGCTCGTTGTAGACCTTGCGCGCCTTGATCTGGCTGACGCAGTCCAGCAGCAGGCCGTGGCGGCGGTGGTTGCCGAAGGCCGTGGATTCCCGCAGGCGCGCCTTGAGCATCATCATGTGCTTCATGTCCAGGCGGGTTTCCAGGTAGTTGCTGGCCGGCACCCGCTCGATCAGCGGGTAGCGCGCGGCGACTCCACGCAGTTCTGCGAACTGCCCGGTCAGGTCCTTCTTCAGGTGGGTGGCGTAGACGTTCAGGCCGCTGGCCTCGATCCAGGTCAGCAGCAGCGAGAGCAGGCGATGCTGCTCGCGCTTGTCGCCACTGCCGCTGTTACTGGAGGTGCCTTCCTCGACGCCGGCGCGGCGGAAATCGCCGATCAGGCGCAGCGGTGCATCCGGGGCCAGCCAGGCGGCGGGCGGGGTGTCCTGGGTGTCGTTGTCGCCGGCTTCGCGATCATCCCTGATGAACGGGCAGTCGACGGCGTGATCGGGCGTACCCGGGTTGTTCTTCAGGAACAGGGTGCCGGTGTGGCTGTTGAGGGTCACGTTGAGCACCGGCATGGCCTTCGCCTGGCAGTCGCAGGCCAGCCAGTGGCCGGCGGCGCGGATCTTCATCAGCAACTGGTTGGCCTGGAGCAGCCGCGGGCCTTCCAGGGTGCCGCGGTTGAAGCCGCGCAGCAGGTCGTCTTCGGCGGGGGTGAGGCTGCGCACCAGGGCGGCGTTCTTTTCGATGATTCGCATGGAGGTCCTTTTCGGCAGGCAGCGAAATTCATGCTGTCGCTGATGGCCTCATCGCTGGCAAGCCAGCTCCCACAGGGCCTCGTGGGAGCTGGCCGGCGATGGGGCGCACAACGGTCCTGCACGATAAATCAAATGAGCAGGAAATTAACCACCGAACATCTTCGCCGCCCGCGCGCGGATCTCTTCCACCGACAGGTCTTCCTTGTGGGTGGAGATGAACCACAGGTTGCCGAACGGATCCTTCAGGGTGCCGCTGCGATCACCATAGAACTGGTCCTGCACGGCGGACACCTGGGTGGCCCCGGCCTTGATCGCCTGGGCGTAGCGGGCGTCGACATCCTCGACATACAGGTGCAGACCGACCGAGACGCCCGGTTGCGACTGGCTGCTGACCAAGGATGCCTGGTCGCAGGGCTCGGCGAGCATGAGCGAGGAGTCGCCGATTTTCAGCTCGGCATGGCCGATGCGGCCGTCAGGGCCTTCGAGGCGGAACATCTCGACGGCACCGAAGGCCGCCTTGTAGAAGTCGATGGCCTGGTGCGCGTCCTTGATGCCCAGGTACGGGGTGATGCTGTGCATGCCTTCGGGGATGGGTTTTGCCATTTGCGTGTTCCTCCTGTAACGAAGCCAACGGGCAAGCCCGAAGCGAAATGCTCCGGGCGCAGGCCTGTATATTTGTACAGGAAAGGCAAAAGCGCAAATCGTTGTGCACCGTTGTGGGACAGGCGGGCGTCCATGCCCGCCGAGCGGTCGTCAGAAGATGTAGTCGGTGCTGATGAAGTTGGACTGGCGGTTGCGGATGATCTCGCTGATCAGTTCCTTGTTGCTGTCCTGGAAGCGTGTGGCCACCAGGGTGCGGATCGAGAACACGCGCAGCGCATCGTGCACCGACAGGGTGCCTTCGGCGGAGTTCTTGCGGCCATTGAACGGGAAAGTGTCGGGACTGCGCTGGCATTGCGCGTTGATGTTGATCCGCCCGACCTGGTTGGCAAAGGTGTCCACCAGTTGGCCGATCTGCGCCGGATCGTTGCCGAACAGGCTGAGCTGCTGGCCGAAATCGGAATCGAGCACATAGTCGATCACGCTCTGCAGGTCGCTGTAGGGCACCACCGGTACCAGCGGGCCGAACTGCTCCTCGTGGTACACGCGCATCGCCGGGTTCACCGGGTAGAGCAGGGCGGGGTAGAAGAACGAGCCACGACTATGGCCGCCGCCAGGGTTGAGCACCTTGGCGCCGTGTTCGAGGGCATCGCTGACCAGACCGTCGAGATAGTCGATCTTGCCTGGCTCCGGCAGGGGCGTCAGGGCCACTCCAGGCGCCCAGGGCATGCCCGGCTTGAGCGCGGCCAGCCTGGCCTGGAACTTCTCGAGGAAAGCCGGCACTACTTGCTCATGCACGAACAGGATCTTCAGCGCCGTGCAGCGCTGGCCGTTGAACGACAAGGCGCCGGTGATGCACTCGCCGACCGCATTGTCGAGGTCGGCATCGGGCAGGACGATGCCGGGGTTCTTCGCGTCCAGGCCCAGGGCGGCACGCAGGCGGTGCGGGCGCGGGTGGAGTTTTTTCAGGTCGCTGGCGGCCTTGTTGGTGCCGATGAAGGCGAACACGTCGATCTTGCCGCTGGCCATCAGGGCGCTGACGGTCTCGCGGCCACGGCCATAGATGACGTTGATCACCCCGGCCGGGAAGCTGTCGCGGAACGCCTCCAGCAGCGGGCGAATCAGCAGCACGCCGAACTTGGCCGGCTTGAACACCACGGTGTTGCCCATGATCAGCGCCGGAATCAGGGTGGTGAAGGTTTCGTTCAGCGGGTAGTTGTAGGGGCCCATGCACAGCGCCACGCCCAGCGGGGTACGGCGGATCTGGCCGAGAGTGCCCTGTTCCAGTTCGAAGCGGCTGGAGCGGCGGTCCAGTTCCTTGAGCGCGCCGATGGTGTCGACGATGTAGTCGCAGGTGCGGTCGAATTCCTTCTCGGCGTCCGGCAGGTTCTTGCCGATTTCCCACATCAGCAGCTTGACCACTGCCTCGCGCTGCTGGCGCATGCGCTTGAGAAAGCCCTCGACATGCTGGATACGCTCGGCCACGCGCAGGGTCGGCCAGGCGCCGCGGCCCTTGTCGTAGGCGTGCACGGCGGCGTCGAGAGCGGTGAGGGCGGTGTCGGCATCCAGCAGCGGGGCGCTGCCGAGGATCACCTGTTGCTCGCTGCCGTCCGCCTGCTTCAGCCAGACCGGGCTGCGCACCGTGGCCAGCGGCCCGTCCCAACGGCGCAGTTCGCCGTCGACCAGGTACTCGCGCTGCTCCAGCGGCGGGCCCAGGCGCCAGGCCTCGGGGATTTCCTCGGCAGTGGGAAACAGCGAATCCAGCAGACGATCCATGGCACGACACCTCTTTTTCTTTGAATGGGTGAAACGTTTCAGTCGAGCATAACGCCCGGCGATAAAAAAAAGCCAGTGTGGCTCAATATTGTTTTGCCATCGCCGATAACCCGTTAAACGGACGCAAGCAGCCGGCGTATGACGACAAGAATTCTGGTCCCGGACAGTATCCCGCAACGCCTTCCTTCCCGCGTGCGCTCTACCGCTTACCGCCTGCTCCCCATCGGTTTCGCCGTGATCGGCATCGGTCTTTCCGTAGCCCTCGGCCGGCTCGATGTGCAGCGCCAGGAAAGTGAACTGATCGCCAACGCGAGCATGCGCCTGTCGGGCATCCGCGCCGGACTGGAGGCGCAGATGCGCTCGGCCTTTGGTGAGACCGAAGGCATCGCCCAATTGCTCAGTGCCGATGGTGATATCTCCACGACACATTTTCATGACATGGCGCGCCAGGCCCTGGAGTCGGTGCCCTACATCCGCCATATCTCGGTGGCGCCGAACGATGTCGTTGCCGATGTCTATCCGCTGAACATCAATCACAACGAGCGCATCATCGGCCTCGATTACCGCGTGCTGCCATCGCAGTACCCGCTGGTCCAGCGCGCCCGGGAGAGCGAGGATGCGGTGCTGGCCGGCCCGGTGGAGCTGTATCAGGGCGGGCGCGGGCTGATCTATCGGCGCCCGGTGTTCCTCAAGGGACACAAGGGCGTGCGCCTGTACTGGGGCAACGTTTCGGTGGTGGCCGATATCGACAGCCTGCTGCGCGCTGCCGGGGTGGTCGAGGACTCGAACTTCCGCCTGGCCTTGCGCGGCGCCGATGGCGAAGGCGCGGCAGGGGCGATGATCTGGGGCGAGGCGCAACTGTTCGAGGATGCGTCGGTGACCCTCAACGTCGATGTGCCCGGCGGTACCTGGCAACTGGCGGCGCTGCCGCGTAGCGGTTGGTCGTCCTTCAGTCTGTTCGGCTCGCCGCTGTTTCTTTTCGCCTTGTGCACCACCGGGTTGTTCAGCGTCTTCGTCGCCCAGTTGAACCGCAGCAACCGTCTGATCAACCAGCGCAACGCCGAGCTCAAGCACTCCCAGGCCCAACTGGAGCGTCTGGCCCATTACGACGCCATCACCGGCCTGCCCAACCGCGTGCTGTTCCTCCGCCGGCTGGAGCGGGCCCTGGCTGCGCCACGGGTGCAGATGGCCGTGCTGCTGCTGGATATCGATGGCTTCAAGCAGGTTAACGACAGCCTCGGCCATGACCTCGGCGATCTGCTCCTGGAGCAGGCCGCGCAGCGCCTCGGTGCCGGGATCGGCCTGGACGACACGGTGTGCCGCCTCGGTGGCGACGAGTTCGCCTTCATCCTCGCCCGGGCCGACAGCCTGGACTACGTGGGCAAGGTGGTGGACGGCCTGTTGCGCGCTCTGCAGCGGCCTTTCGATCTGAAGGGCAATGCCGCGCTGGTCAGCGGCAGCATCGGCGTTGCCCTGTGCCCGGAGCACGGGGCTACCGCGGAAATCCTCATGCGCCATGCCGACACCGCGATGTACGCGGCCAAGGAGGGCGGGCGCAATGCCTGGCGCCTGTACCACGGCGACATGACCGCCCGCCTGCAGCAGCGCCTGGCCATGGAAAGTGCCCTGCGCCGGGCCCTGGAACAGCAGGAGTTCGAACTCTGGTACCAACCGCGCATCGACCTGTTCAGTGGCCGTGTCGAGGGCGCCGAAGCGCTGCTGCGCTGGCGCGATCCGCAGCACGGGCTGATTTCACCCGGCGACTTCATCCCCCTGGCCGAACGTACCGGGCTGATCATTCCGCTGGGCGAACTGGTACTGGAACTGGTGTGCAAGCAGGTGCGCCAGTGGCGTGACCGCGAGCTGCTGACCGGGCCGATCGCGGTCAACGTCGCAGCCTTGCAGATCGAGCGCAGCGACTACGTCGGCAGCCTGCGCCGTGCCCTCGAACGCCATGACCTGGCCCCCGAACTGCTGGAAGTGGAAATCACCGAAAGCCTGCTGATGGAGAGCCAGCAGCACGCCTGCGCGGTGCTGGCACAGCTGCAAGCGCTGGGGGTGGCGACGGCGGTGGACGACTTCGGTACCGGCTATTCGTCCCTGGCCTATCTGAAGGCCCTGCCGATCAATCATCTGAAAATCGACCGGGCCTTTATCAAGGACCTGCCCCATGGCGACAACGACGTGGCAATCACCCGGGCGATCATCGACCTGGGGCATGCCCTGGGCTACCGCATCACTGCCGAGGGCATCGAGACCCATGCCCAGCATCAGTTCCTGCGCAACGCCGGCTGCGATCACGGCCAGGGCTACCTGATCGGTCGACCGATGCCGGCGGAGCGTTTCGAACACTGGCTGGCGGGCGAGCGCTTTACCAGCGTGCAGTACTGACAGGGGTTACCACAGGGTCTGGCTGCCGTCGGCGATGCTGCGGGTCAGATCGTTGAGCAGGCGCTGGCGTTCCCGCTCCAGTTGCTGGCGCAAATGGTTGGCTTCTTCGAGGTACTCGCCTTCGCTGAGCAGGTTCTCGGCATCCAGCAATTGTTCGTTGGCCTGTTCCTGCAACTGATCGAACTGGGCGTGGTAGCGCTGTTCCAGATGACGGACCCAAAACGGCAAGCGCGGCTGACCATTGGCCTGCTCGGCGAGCAGGGCGTCGCGGCCCACCTCGGTGTTGCCATCGATCAGGCTCAGTTGGTCACGAAGCATGCTGGTCCACTGTCCGTCCAGTTGCCCGGCCAGTTCCTCGGCACCTTCGAGGATCACCGGCTCGCGGGCGGTCGGCGCGCTGCGCAGGCGTAGTTGCGGATCCCGTCCCAGGCGTTGCAGGGTCAAGGCACGAAGGGTTTGCAGCTCGCTTTCGCTGACGTGGGGCAGGCGTATCTGCAAGGCTTCGTCCAGGGCCAGGTTGCGCGCGGCGGACACCGCTACGCGCAAGTAGTGCTCGGTTCTCAGGCGGGGCGTGGCGAAGGGTTCCGGCGATTCCAGCTCGGCGAGCATCTCGTAGTGCAGCAACTTGCTGGCATCGATGCGCTGGGCCGTTTCCCGCGCCCGCGGGCTGCTCTCCAGCCAGCGCAACATGAACCACACCCGCCGCCGGGTGGTGAATGGCGCGGCACCGTATAGCGGCTCATCAGCGATGCCGCGCAAGTCGCGGCGGTATTCGAGCGGCATCAGGCGGCCGAGGCGCTCCCAGCAGGCCAGGGTGCCTTCGTCGGCGTCGAGCAGCAGGCTGGTGTAGTTGTCCTCGGCCACCAGCAGGTCGATGCCGGTGGCCAGGTAATGCTCGTCGATGCGGTTCATCGAGGCCTCGTCCAGCGGGTTGTGCTCAAGGTTCAGCGCCCGCTGTGTCGACGCCTCCAGGGTCTGCTCCAGCCCTTCCGGCAACTGGGTGATGTGGTTGGACGACAGGTCCAGGTGCTCCAACTGGTGCAGGTCGCCCAGGTCTGCGGGCAACTGACGCAGCGAGCAGTCGAACAGGCTGACTTCGCGCAGGTTTGGCGTCACCGAGAGTCGTGGCGGGTGGGTCAGCGGGTTGCCGGAGAGGTTCAGGTGCTCCAGCAATGGGTAGTCGGCCAGGGCACTCTGGGAAATCGATGACCAGACGATGTTGTTATCGGTCAGTTCGAGGACCTTCAGCCCCACGTTCAGCCCGACCGGAACATGACGCAGTTCCATGGCACTGGCGAACAGGGTGTTCAGCGAGGGCAACTGCTTTATCAGCAACTGCGGGATGCTGCGCAGTGGATTGGAGCCCAGGTTGAGTTCCTCGACATGGTCGAAGGCATCTGCCAGGTGCGGCAGGGTCAACAGGTCTTCGTCATCCAGGCCCATCGCCGACAGGTCCAGTTCGGTCGGATTGAGCTGGTTGCGCTGCCAGCAGCGAATCAGTGCGTCCCGGGCCACGGTACGCAGGGGCGCTTCACTGGCCCATTGGCCGAGGCTGGTGCGCAGGTATTCGAGTTGCCGCTCCAGCGCCCGCAGTTCCTGGTGCGGCACCTTGCCGTCGGCGCTCCAGGCATCCAGTGCGGTGCTGACCTGCACATCATCGGCATTGGGGAAGAGGCGCCGATAACGGCTGCGCAGGGGGTCGAGCGGCGAGCTGAAACGCGGGTAGTTTTGCGGAATCGGTGGAACATCGCCTCCACCCAGCAGCCGCCCCTCGTCGCGCCAGCCACCGCTGTGCCCGGACCAGACCAGGCCACGGGTACGCTCCGGGGTACGCTGCGCCTGTTCGACGAGGGTGTTCTTCAAGTCGCGCGGTGTCTGTTTCAATTCCGGCACGCTCTGCTCAATGGCCTCGAACAGATCCGTGACCGGCGCTTGCGCCTGATCGCCAAGCACCGCGCGATAGCCACCGGGGACCTTGAGGATCAACCGCACGTCGCCGGCAAAGCGCTCGCCGGCGCGCTCCAGCAGCGGCCCGGAGCGGTCACCGCCACGCAGTTCCAGGGTGCAGTCGCCGGGCCAGGCGGGCTGCTGCTCCAGGCTCAGCAGGGCCAGGCGCTCACTGGCCGGGAGGCTGCGCTCGGGATGGTAGAAACCCTCGAATACTTGCTCCAGCGGATCTTCTGCCGCGCGTCCGGCGCGTAGTCGTTGCAGGGTTTCCAGCAGCCGTGGCGGTATCGCTGAATGTTTGAGGTAGACGTCGAGCAGGGCGTCGCGCGGGATGCCGCTGATGCGGCTGGCGATCTCCAGTTCTTCGTCGCTGTAGTCCGCCACCTGGTGGCCGAGACGCCGCAGCAGGGTGCGCCGCGGCCATTCGAGGGGCTGCTCGTGGGCGCCATGCCAGGCGCCTTCGCCGTTGTGCTCCAGCAAAGGTTGCAGGGCGCCGGGGTTGGACGGATGGCGGATCTGCCAGCGTTGGCCGTCCTTGTGGGCTTGCACCTCGAAATGCCCCTCGTCCAGTTCCAGGTAGTGCTTGCCTGCGTGCTCGCGCAGGCCGAGGGCGTTGCGCGTGGCCTCGGCGGGCGGCTCCACGCAATAGGGCGCGAGATCGCCATTCCACAGGCGCGGCGTGCCGTCGGCACGGATGACCTCGATCAGCTTGCTGCCCAACTTGCCGGTGTAGTGCAGTGCCGCGCCGGTCGCTGCGGCAACGGCGATATTCAGCGCCACGGCCTTGGCATGCTCCAGGGCGGTGTCGATATCGCCTTGCTCCCAGGCTTCCACGCCTTCGTACACCTCACCGAGGATCTGCGCGGCGAACACCACCGCCATCAGGCTGCCGGCGGCGGGAATGAAGAAGGCTGCCACGCCCAGCACATCCAGCCCGACCGATTCCCAGTAGTGCAGGCGGCGCTTGCGGGCCTCCTCGTCGACCTCGGCACTGGGCACCGCCAGCAGCCGTGCTTCGTTGCGCAGGCGCCGGTGATGACGGTCCTGCAGCCAGGCGAACAGCTCGTCGGTGATCGGCGTATCGACCCAGTGCAGGTTGACCTCCGCCTCGATCTTCCACTGGCTATCGCGATCGCTGGCCAGGGTCTGACCGGTCAGGTTGTGCTGCAGGACCTTGGCAAAATGTTCGACCTTGTCCTGCTGGATGAAGCCCATGAAGGCCTGGCGAAATGCCGGTTGGCTGAAGTCCCTGAGCAGCGCGTGCTGGCAGTCGGCGAGGGAGTTGTGGTGTTGCAGCGGCTGGGGCAGGCCGGGGAGGTAGAGGAACAGCGCCTGGCTGTCGGCGGCGGGACGGATCACCAGGGCATCGAGAACGTCGATGCCGAACAGACTGAAGTGCGCGCAGCGCGGCAGTGGTGTCGTGGGCTGCGGCTCCAGCAATGCCTGCAACGCCGCATGATCCACCTGCGGCGTGCGCAGGCTGGCGATCAGCAGGTCGAGGCCGAACTGCTCGCGGCGCGCACGGATCGCCAGCGTGCGCACCTGTTCGCGGCCGAACACTGCATCCAGGTGCGCCTGATAGCGCTTGCCGATATCCAGTTCGTGACAGAACGCAGCGAACCGGGCTGCGCTGAACGGCAGGCCCAGGTAGTGGTAGCGGGGGTGGCCGTTGAGCGACGTGACCTGGAACTCGCCATCGATCGCCACCGACTCAGGCTGCATTTGCACATCCTTCTCGAAGTTCTGCATGGCGGCCTGGAGCAGGGGTTCGATCCGGTGCTCGAGGTGGAAGGCCAGGTACGTCCAGTTCCAGTCGCGGCTGAAACGCACGAAGTTCATGTTGTCGAGGTCGCCACGCAGGTCGAACTGCTGCTGCAGGTGGGCCGTCAACACCGCCTTGGCGAAGGTTGTGACGTTGCGCAGATCGGCCGTGGCCCGGGCCAGGGCGAAGGTTGTGGTGCGCAGTTTCTGTTGCGCCCGGGCCAGTTCATCACGCGCCTGCGGCGAAGCGCTGTGCAGCCAGGTGCTGTTGGAATGATCGTCGAGGTGCTTGAGACGGGCCAGTTGCTCTGGGTTCAAGTCGGACAGCCAGCGCGGCAGGTGTTCCTTGACCAGCAGATCGTGATACGCGGGATTGTTTGAAGACATGTGTGCTGCACTCCATGAAAGGGAGCGCAAGCACACAGCATGGCGGCTGCAGGGCGGTGGCACATAGTTGTTGCGTGGCGCGGCTATAGTGACAGGAACCCGTCAACTGCCGCCGAGGAACCCATCCATGGCCCTGATCAGTCGTGAAGTCTGGTGGTTCGAGCCACCCAAGCCCGGTCAGACCGAAGCCGACCTGCGCTGGGGCTTTCTGGAAATCTACAGCGACCGCACCACCCGCTTCGTCGACGAACGGCCGACGGACCGGCAGATGGCGGAGCGCAAGAGTTGCCGGCATTTTCCGAAGGTGGGGGAGGAGTGAACTTGCGTACTTGTCGCCAGTGAGCCGGGTACGTTTGTCGGGAGACCGCATCAAGGCTGCCAGGTGCTTGTCTTGATCCTTGCAGTGTTCATTAGATCGAGCGCCGCCCGCGCGGCGCATCGCTGGCAAGCCAGCTCCCACATTTGTT
>NZ_JBMDIJ010000122.1:0-12970 GCF_057808595.1 Pseudomonas sp. FG98
CACTAGCGCAATCGCGGCGGTCCGGCGTTCCGGTGAACCCGCTCCCACAGGGTCTGTGTCGCGGCCTCGGCTTTTTCAGCAGTGAAGGAGTGCCCACCAGAAATGAGCCAATACCAAGAAGGCGGCTGCCACTGCGGCGCCCTGCGCTACCGGGTCGAAGGCCCGCTGACCGATGTCGCCCACTGCCATTGTTCGATCTGCCGGCGGGTTTCCGGCGGCTTGCTGATCACCTGGGCAACGGTGCCCTGCTCCGCTTTCCAGTGGCTGGCCGGTACGCCTCAGCGCTACGACTCGTCCGCCAGTTGCGTGCGCTATTTCTGCAGCCGCTGTGGTGCCCATCTGGCCCTGACCACCGATCTCAGCCCGGAAACCATTGACTTCACCATCGCGACCCTCGATGACCCGGCCTCGGTCCGTCCCGACCGGCATATCTGGACCGAAAGCCGCCTGCCCTGGCTGCATCTGGACGAGCAACTGCCCGGCGAAGAGCACGAGTCGATCTGACTCAGGGCAGTTCCAGGCCCCCGGCCGCCTTGTGCAAGGCGCGCAGGTGGTCGCCGATCAGCTTGGTGTTGGTTTCCACGGCGCGGATTTCCCGGTCGCGCTCGGGGCCGAGCAAGGCGCGGGCTTCCTTGTCGAGGTCGGCGCTCAGGCTTTGCAGTTGGGCCTGGCGCTCTCGGCTGCTTTCCAGGAGTTGCTCACGTTCCTCTGTCTGGGGCAGGCCATAGCCACCCTGCCCTAGCAATTCCGCAGGTTTGCTGAGGAAGCCGCTGTTGGCCAGGATGAGTTGCAGGGTCTGGTTGGCCTTGTCGACGCTACCGTTGTTTTGCGAGCGCCCGCTCAGATAACGCTGCTTGACCTCGTCCTGGGCCAGCAGCAACTGGCGACGCAGGGCGGCCTGCTCCAACAGCAGCATGGCGGCGCTGGTGCGCAGGTCGGCGCGGTCGAACCAGGCGCGGCGCTGTTCGGCGCTCTGCTCCAGCCAGGCTTCGACGCTGGTCTGGGGGATCGGCAACTGCTTCTTCAACACCTGGAACATCGCCTCGAAGCGATCGCGGTAGGAGTCGAAGCGATAACCCAGGCGCAGCGCTTCGCGTGGGTCATCCAGCACGCTGGTATCGGCCAGTCCACGTCCCTTGAGCACTTCCAGCAGGCCGTTGGGCATGATGTTGTCGAGGCTGGTCAACTGCCGGTTGGCGGTGCCGCTGCGCAGCAACTTGAGGGTCTCCACCGCGCAGTTGTTGGACAGGAAGAAGTAGTTGCCGTCGTAGCTCCAGTGCATTTCCAGAGCCTGACGCACCAGGTTTTCCAGCTCGTCGCGGGACAGCTTGAGCGGCACCGAGGACAGGCTGCGCAGCTCGGTCTTGGTGTATTCGTCGATCACCTGGCCCAGCGGCAGGACGAACAGTCGCGATGGGTAGGAGCCGACCAGACCGTCCCAGCTGGACAGTTGCACGTCGTTGACGAAGGCACGGTAGGACAGCACCAGGTGTTGATCGAGGTCCAGCCGGCAATCCGGCCCGCGTGGCCGGCCCGGGGCGCAGATCACCAGGCGCAGCATGCTGTGGCCCCAGCGGCTGACCCAGTTC
The DNA here is from genome assembly GCF_057808595.1 of Pseudomonas sp. FG98. Lineage (NCBI taxonomy): Bacteria > Pseudomonadati > Pseudomonadota > Gammaproteobacteria > Pseudomonadales > Pseudomonadaceae > Pseudomonas > Pseudomonas sp. FG98. Next base: position 1,590 of record NZ_JBMDIJ010000122.1, read on the forward strand.
TGGTTGGCCTCGGCCAGCAGGTAATCCACCGAATAGACGCGTTCAGGGTCGATGTAGCCGAGGGGTTGCTTGGCGAAGTCGTTTCCGGCGTTGAGGTAGGGCAATTCTGGTGCGCAGGCCGGATGTTCAGGCGCCCAGCCGAAATGCTTGCTCAGGTACTCGTGCAAGGCCGGGCGGCGGCAGGCATAGCTCGGGTCGAGGAGGAAATACTCCATGTTGACCGCGATGAATTCCTTGGGGCTGCTCAGCTCGTAGCTGTCCGGGGTACGGACATCCTGGTGGTTCTCCTGTTCGCGTTCGCCACGACGGCCGACGTATTGCGGCCAGCCGGCCAGGTCGAGCAGGCGCGGATCGTCGCTGAGGGTGAAGCGGCGTTCCGCCTGGCCGCGGCATTCGTCGCGCTGGCCGACCTTGCCCTGGCTGTCGAGCTGGCGGCGGCACTGGACGATCAGGCGGCGCTGATCCGCGGGCCACAGGCGGGCGCGGTCGTAGATGTGGGTGAGTTCATGGAGGACTGTGGCCAGCAGTTCTTCGCGCACGGTGCCGTGGGGGCGGCCGGTCTGTTCGCTGGCGGCGCTGCCGTCGACCAGGCCGGGCAGCAGGCGGCGGTTCAGCGCCAGGGTCGACACCAGCGAGGCCTGGCCGTAGGCATCCTGTGGCATCCGTGCATCCCAACTGACGTTGACCGTGCGGTCCAGTCGGGTCTTGAAGCTAGGGGGGAGCTTTTGCAGGGCTTCGTCCAGCAGTGCCTGGGTCGCCTGGCGCTCAGGGGCGCTGAGGCCGTCGTCCTGCAAGTGCAATTGCAGGTCGGCCAGGGCAGGACTGCCGAGCAGCGCGAGGGCGCTACCCAGCAGCCAGGCACGGAGGCGCTTCACAGCGCGAGGATGGCTTCGGCCAGAACCTGGTCGCTGGCATCGCGCGCTTCAGGGACGCGCTGGCGCAGGGTGTCGAAGGCTGCTTCCAGTTGCGCGCCGCGGATATCGCCGTTGCTGGCGACGAAGCTGGCGGCGTCGTCACGGGCTTCGCGCACGACCTTGGAGTCGCGGATCGAGGTGGTGGTGTCCGAGGTGAAATCGATCGAACGGCCAAAGGCGCGGACGATGATATTGCTGGTGGCCACCAGGGTGTGGGCCTGGGCCACATCGGCCAGCAGGAGGAAGCCGAGGGTGGCGGCGATCAGCGGGTTACGCATGGAACTTCTCCGGGGGGAAAACAGATAGATCATTGGACGAGAATTGCCTGCGCCAGTTCAAGGTCGCCAGCATGAAGTTCGGGATTTTCCTGGCGCAGCCGGCGCATGACCGACTCCAGTTGCGCACCACGCACCTGGCCGTCGCTGGCGATGAAGACGGCGGCGTCGTCGCGGGCCACCCGGACCCATTTGCGGTCGAACGGCGCACTGGTCACCTGGCTGGTGGCATAACCGCTGATGACGCTGGTGGCGGTGGTCATATCGAAGGCCAGGGCCGTCCCGGGCCCGAGCAATGCAAGCAGCAATGGCAGATAACGCATGGGGAAACAGTTGCCCTTGGAAACACAAGGGGTCCAAGGCTATCCCATGGCATCAGCCCGGGCCAGAGCGGTTGGCCCGGGTGTTTTGCATCGTGTTGCCAGGCCTGCCCTGATTAGAGCGCCAGGATCGCCTGGGCCAGTTGCGCGTCGCTCGCCTGCAGGGTCGGTACCTGTTGGCGGATGTGGGCGAAGGCACTTTCCAGTTTGACGCCACGGATATCGCCATTGCTGGCAACGAAGCTGGCAGCGTCGTCACGGGCGGCGCGTACCACCTTGTCGTCGCGGAACGACGAGGTGATGTCGGAGGTAGCGTCGGAAGTGGCCTTCAGGGCGCCGACCAGGGAGTCGGTGGTCACGACGAAGCTTGTGGCATGGGCGGTAGAAGCCAGGGCCAGCAGCAGGGCGGCGCCCAGCAGGCGGGAACGGGTCATGGTCGATCTCCTGAGTAGGACTGGGGTCTATCTAAAGTGTCAGACGCACGCTCAGCTTGCTGCGCTACGCGTGGAGTCAAGGCGTGTGAAAAAAGCGTAACACGTAACAAGCGAAACGCTGCTTAGTTCAACTGTTATGGTTGAATTTTGAAATTAAGAAACTGTATCTATTTGTGCTTGAGGCGCTCTATTCCGCGCCTTCCAAACGAAAAAACCCGTCAGCAGTCACCTGCGACGGGTTTTTCGGAATTCGGTGCCGGCCATGGCCGGCGGGCCTTGCATCAACGCCAGAACGGCTTGCTCAGCTCTTCGTAGCGCTGTGCTTCGCTGATACCGGCGTCAGCCAGCAGGCGGGCATCCAGGCGAGCCAGTTGATGGCGGCTGGAGATGCGACGTTGCCACAGAACCAGGTTGGCCAGCAGGCGCAGTGGCAGGGCAGCTTTAGGTTGTTGGGCGTTGCTTTCGAAAACCAGACCGGAACTGAGGGTACGTTCCATGATGTGCATCCTTCCGCTTATGGCGGGATTAGGTAGTGATTTAACTGATGCCAATGATCCTCCTGTGTCGTCCATAACAGTAGATACAGTTCACCTGCATTGTGATGGTCCAGTTAACTGTTTAGAGGCACTGTTGCACTCGAAATGCACGCAACTGTACTGGTGCGCTCAATAATGGTGCATTTTTGATCATTTAGGGGAGATTGGCGCGGTAAAGCGAGGGTTTTCGAGCGGTACAGTAGAACAGTTTATGATGGGTGGCGGTGTGTAACTGTTCAGTCGGTGCGCATTGCGCCCCACCGACTGAACAGTTATCAGGAGTTACACCGCCAGCATACGTCCGGTTTCTTCCAGGTTTTCGTGCCAGGCCAAGGCTTCGCGCAGGATGTGCGGGGTATGGCCACCACGTTCGCAGGCGCGGGTGAAGTAGTCGTTCAGCGCGTCGCGGTAGTCCGGGTGTACGCAGTTGTCGATGATCACCCGGGCACGCTCCCGCGGTGCCAGGCCGCGCAGGTCGGCCAGGCCTTGCTCGGTAACCAGGATGTCGACGTCGTGCTCGGTGTGGTCGACGTGGCTGACCATCGGCACCACGCTGGAAATTGCACCGCCCTTGGCGATCGACTTGGTGACGAAGATGGCCAGGTGGGCGTTGCGCGCGAAGTCACCGGAACCACCGATGCCGTTCATCATCCGCGTACCGCAGACGTGGGTGGAGTTGACGTTGCCGTACAGGTCGAACTCCAGCGCCGTGTTGATGCCGATGATGCCCAGGCGGCGCACCACTTCAGGGTGGTTGGAGATCTCCTGCGGACGCAGCACCAGCTTGTCCTTGTAGCGCTCCAGGTTGCCGAACACGTCGGCGTTGCGCCGGCTCGACAGGGTGATCGAGCTGCCCGAGGCGAAGCCCAGCTTGCCGGCGTCGATCAGATCGAAGGTCGAGTCCTGCAGCACTTCGGAGTACATGGTCAGGTCTTCGAACGGCGATTCGATCAGGCCGCACATCACCGCGTTGGCGATGCTGCCGATACCGGCCTGCAGTGGGCCGAGCTTGTTGGTCATGCGCCCTGCTGCCACTTCTTCTTTAAAGAAGTTGATCAGGTGGTTGGCGATGCCCTGGGTTTCGTCATCCGGCGGCAGCACGGTGGACGGCGAGTCCGCCTGCTCGGTGATGACAATGCCGACGATCTTGGCCGGGTCGATCGGGATCGCGGTGCTGCCGATGCGGTCGTCGACCTTGACCAGCGGGATTGGCGTGCGGGTCGGGCGGTAGGTCGGAATATAGATGTCGTGCAGGCCTTCGAGGTTGGCGTTGTGCGCCATGTTGATCTCGATGATCACCTGCTTGGCGAAGATCGCGAAGCTCGCCGAGTTGCCGACGGAGGTGGTCGGCACGATGTGGCCCTTTTCGGTGATCGCCACGGCTTCGATAACGGCGATGTCCGGCAGCTTGAGCTGCGCGTTGCGCAGTTGCTCGACGGTTTCCGACAGGTGCTGGTCGATGAACATCACCTTGCCGTCGTTGATGGCCTTGCGCAGGGTGCTGTCCACCTGGAACGGCATGCGCCGGGCCAGGACGCCGGCTTCGGTCAGTTCCTTGTCCAGGTCGTTGCCCAGGCTGGCGCCGGTCATCAGGCTGATCTTCAGCGGCGACTGCTTGGCCCGTTCGGCGAGGGCGTGGGGAACGGCCTTGGCTTCACCGGCGCGGGTGAAGCCGCTCATGCCAACGGTCATGCCATCCTGGATCAGAGCGGCGGCGTCGGCCGCGCTCATGACTTTATTGTGCAGCGAGGACAAGCGAATACGATCACGGTACATGGATTGTTATCTCGGGCTACTGAACCTACCAGGTGCGCAGTCTACTGTTTGCGCAACTATTCGGCGCCCGACCAAGGTCGTATGCGAAGCCCTGAAATAGAGCCTTCTGTCGGCAGGCCGGGAACGAAAAAGCCCCAGCCGGTACCGCGCTGGGGCTTATTGTCACAGTGTCGTCAGGGGCTTATTCCACGGCTTTGACCATGTCTTCGATGACCTTCTTGGCGTCGCCGAAGACCATCATGGTCTTGTCCAGGTAGAACAGTTCGTTGTCCAGGCCGGCATAGCCGCTGGCCATCGAGCGCTTGTTGACGATGATGGTCTTGGCCTTGAAGGCTTCGAGAATCGGCATGCCGGCGATCGGCGACTTCGGATCGTTTTTCGCCGCCGGGTTGACCACGTCGTTGGCGCCGAGCACCAGCACCACGTCGGCCTGGCCGAACTCGGAGTTGATGTCCTCCATCTCGAACACCTGGTCATACGGCACTTCGGCTTCCGCCAGCAGTACGTTCATATGCCCGGGCATACGCCCTGCCACCGGGTGGATCGCGTACTTCACGGTGACGCCGGCGTGGGTCAGCTTCTCGGTCAGTTCCTTCAGCGCGTGCTGGGCACGGGCCACCGCCAGGCCGTAGCCAGGCACGATGATCACGGTGTCGGCGTTGCTCAGCAGGAAGGTGGCGTCGTCGGCGGAGCCGGACTTCACCGGGCGCTGCTCCTTCGAACCGGTCGCTGCACCGGCATCGGTGTCGCCACCGAAACCGCCGAGGATCACATTAAAGAAGGAACGGTTCATCGCCTTGCACATGATGTACGAGAGGATCGCACCGGACGAACCCACCAGCGAACCGGCAATGATGAGCATCGAGTTGTTCAGCGAGAAGCCGATACCGGCGGCCGCCCAGCCCGAATAGCTGTTGAGCATCGACACCACCACCGGCATGTCGGCGCCGCCGATCGGGATGATGATCAGCACGCCCATGACGAAGGCCAGGGCCAGCATCACGGCGAAGGCGCTGTAGTTGCCGGTGAAGGTGAACACCAGGCCGAGGCCGATGGTGGCCAGGCCCAGCACCAGGTTGAGCTTGTGCTGGCCGGCGAACTGTACCGGTGCGCCCTGGAACAGGCGGAACTTGTACTTGCCCGACAGCTTGCCGAAGGCGATGACCGAACCGGAGAAGGTGATCGCACCGATGGCTGCGCCGAGGAACAGTTCCAGGCGGTTGCCGGTAGGGATCGGGTCGCTGATGGCGCTGACGATACCCAGGGACTGCGGCTCGACCACTGCGGCGATGGCGATGAACACCGCCGCCAGGCCGATCATGCTGTGCATGAACGCCACCAGCTCCGGCATCTTGGTCATTTCCACGCGCTTGGCCATGATTGCCCCGGCGCTGCCGCCGATCAGCAGGCCGACGATCACGTAGGCGATGCCGTCGGTGGCGAGTTCGGCGCCCAGCTTGTAGATCAGGCCGACGGTGGTGAACACCGCCAGAGCCATGCCGAGCATGCCGAACAGGTTGCCGCGGCGGGAGGTGGTCGGGTGCGACAGGCCTTTCAGGGCCTGGATGAAGCAGACCGACGCCACCAGGTAGAGAAGCGTTACCAGGTTCATGCTCATTTTTACTTCTGCCCCTCAGCCTTCGCGGCTTTCTTCTTGAACATCTCCAGCATGCGCCGGGTGACGAGGAATCCACCGAACACGTTCACCGCCGCCAGGGCCACCGCGAGGGTGCCCATGATCTTGCCCAGCGGGGTGACAGTCAGAGCGGCGGCGAGCATGGCGCCGACGATGACGATGGCGGAAATGGCGTTGGTCACCGCCATCAGCGGGGTGTGCAGCGCGGGCGTGACGTTCCAGACCACGTGGTAACCGACATAGATGGCCAGCACGAAGATGATCAGGTTGTAGACGCCGTGAGAGATCAGCATGTCTTCCATTGTCTGGCTCCTTATCCGTTCTTGCGGATGACCTGGCCGTCGCGGCACATCAGGCACGCGGCGACGATGTCGTCTTCGAGGTTGATCGTCAGCGCGCCGTCCTTGTCGAACAGCAGCTTCATGAAGTCCAGCAGGTTGCGGGCGTAGAGCGCCGAGGCGTCTGCGCCGACCTGGGCCGGCAGGTTGGTCGGGCCGACGATGGTCACGCCGTTCTCGACCACGACCTGGTCGGCCACGGTCAGCGGGCAGTTGCCGCCCTGGGCCGCGGCAAGGTCGATGACCACCGAGCCGGGTTTCATCTGCGCCACGGTTTCCGCGCTGAGCAGGGTCGGTGCCTTGCGGCCCGGGATCAGGGCGGTGGTGATGACGATATCGGCCTGCTTGGCGCGCTCGTGCACGGCCTGGGCCTGGCGTTGCATCCAGCTTGCCGGCATCGGCCGGGCATAGCCGCCGACGCCCTGGGCGCATTCGCGCTCTTCGTCGGTCTCGTACGGCACATCGATGAACTTGGCACCGAGGGATTCGATCTGCTCCTTCACCGCCGGGCGCACGTCCGAGGCCTCGATCACCGCACCCAGGCGCTTGGCCGTGGCGATGGCCTGCAGGCCGGCCACGCCGGCACCGAGGATCAGCACGCGAGCGGCTTTCACCGTACCGGCGGCGGTCATCAGCATTGGCATGAAGCGTGGATAGTGGTGCGCGGCGAGCAACACGGCCTTGTAGCCGGCGATGTTGGCCTGCGAGGACAGCACGTCCAGGCTCTGGGCCCGGGAGGTGCGGGGCGCGGCTTCAAGGGCGAAGGCGGTGATGCCGCGTTCGGCCATTTTGGCGATGAGGTCGTTGTTGAACGGATTGAGCATGCCCGCGAGCACGGTCCCGCTCTTGATCTGGCCCAGTTCGCTGTCGTTGGGCGCTACGACTTTCAAGACAAGCTGCGCGCCAAACGCATCGGCGGCGCTTCCAAGAACGGCGCCGACCGCCTCATAGGCACTGTCCGGAATGCTGGCTTTGACGCCGGCTCCGCGTTCGACAGTGACCTGATGACCCTGGCCCACCAGTTTCTTGATGGTTTCGGGAGTGGCAGCGACCCGTGTTTCGCCCGTCTGCGTTTCGAGAGGAACACCAATGTGCACGTCATTTCTCCTGCGTGATCTTTTGTTGTTGAACCAGCGCACTACGGATGGTGCGTCTGGGCGGCCGATCAGCACGATCCCACCTGAAAACAGGCGGGGCGCGGCATTTTGCAAGCGATCCTGAATCGCTTCAATGGGTTCTGAATGGAAACTTTATTGAAACTACAAGTCACCCTGTGACCACATGTCGCAAGGGGCAGGCTTGAGCCCGCTAAATACGGGCTTTAGCGACATTAGGAGAATTTTTAAAAATTTTCTGACAATTTTCGCGGAGGGAACGGAAAACGTCGTTTTGGACGAGTTAAAGCCCCGAAAACATTGGGGTTGATGGGCTTTTTAGAGGTGAGTGACACAGTTGTCGCAACTGCGACATTTCCTTATATCTGTAGGTGTTAAATTTAATTGACTACCAAGTCAACTAGTCCGTTTGGTCCATGCTGGCTGCGGTGTAGCGCTGTGCCTCGGTAACCAGCCAGTCCCGGAAAGCACGCAAAGAGGCAGATTCGACCTTCCTTTCCGGAATCATCAGGTAATACGCCTTGATGCTGGACAAACCGTGCGGATTTGCGATCACCAGGCGACCTTCCTCCAGTTCGCGCTGGATCAGGAATGGCGGAATCAGGGCGATGCCCATCTCGTGCATCGCTGCCTGGGCCAGCATCGAGAATAGTTCATAGCGCGGGCCTGTCATGTCGCGGGCGACATTCATTTCCAGGCTGTCGAACCATTGGCGCCAGGCGTAGGGCCGAGTGGTCTGCTGCAGCAGTGGTAGTTGGGCGATGGTCTGGGGGTCGAGTTGTCGATGCTTTCCCAGAAGCGACGGGCTACAGACCGGGACCGGGCTTTCTCCCATCAGCCTGTGGGACTGCGTACCAGACCAGTCGGCGTCGCCGAAGTAGATGGCAGCGTCGAAACTGGTGTCGGCAAACAGGAATGGGCGGGTGCGGTTGGTCAGGTTGACCGTGACGTCGGGATGGCTCTGCTGGAAACCCTTCAGGCGTGGCAGCAGCCATTGAGTGCCAAAGGTGGGCACTACCGCCAGTTCGATCACGTTGGCCCCCTGCTGGCCCATGACCGACAGGGTGTCGCGCTCTACCGCGTCGAGTTGGGTTGCCACCCGTCGGCTGTAGGACAGACCGGCTTCGGTCAGCTTTACGCCGCGGCGTGAGCGACGGAACAGCTCGACGTTGAGAAACTCCTCCAGTCCGCCGATCTGCCGGCACACGGCGCCCTGGGTCAGGGACAGCTCCTGGGCGGCCTTGGTGAAGCTCTCGTGACGAGCCGCCGCTTCGAAGCAGACCAACGCGGTGGTGCTGGGGATCTTGCGTCGCATATACGTCAACCTCACTAATTGATCGGTGAAATGGCGTTTATCACCTTTACGGAGTGAGAAATTATCACAGGAGGTTGCGGAATCTTCGTTTGTCGCCCTGCCCGTTCGGGCCTAGGATCAATGCACGACAACAATCATCCCTTTCCTACCCTCGAGGATTCCCACATGGCCGGCAAAGCAAGCTTCAACTGGATCGATCCGCTGCTTCTGGATCAGCAGCTCAGCGAAGAGGAGCGCATGGTGCGTGATAGCGCCTACAGCTTCGCCCAGGACAAGCTGGCGCCTCGTGTGCTGGAAGCCTTCCGTCATGAACAGACCGATCCTGCGATCTTCCGGGAAATGGGTGAAGTGGGCTTGCTGGGTGCGACCATTCCCGAGCAGTACGGCGGCAGTGGTCTGAACTACGTGTGCTATGGCCTGATTGCCCGTGAAGTGGAACGTATCGACTCTGGCTATCGCTCGATGATGAGCGTGCAGTCCTCGCTGGTGATGGTGCCGATCAACGAGTTCGGTACCGAGGCGCAGAAACAGAAGTACCTGCCGAAACTGGCCAGTGGCGAGTGGATTGGCTGCTTTGGTCTGACTGAGCCTAACCATGGTTCCGATCCGGGTTCGATGATTACTCGTGCGAAGAAAGTGGACGGCGGCTACCGCCTGACCGGTAGCAAGATGTGGATCACCAACAGCCCGATCGCCGATGTGTTCGTGGTCTGGGCCAAGGATGATGCCGGCGATATCCGTGGTTTCGTGCTGGAGAAAGGCTGGCAGGGCCTGAGCGCTCCGGCGATCCATGGCAAGGTCGGTCTGCGGGCTTCGATTACCGGTGAGATCGTCATGGACAACGTGTTTGTTCCGGAAGAGAACATCTTCCCGGATGTGCGCGGTCTGAAAGGCCCGTTCACCTGCCTGAACTCGGCGCGCTATGGCATCTCCTGGGGCGCCCTGGGTGCCGCCGAGGCCTGCTGGCACACTGCGCGTCAATACACTCTGGACCGTCAGCAATTCGGGCGGCCTCTTGCGGCGAATCAACTGATCCAGAAGAAGCTGGCCGATATGCAGACCGAGATCACCCTGGGGCTGCAGGGCTGCCTGCGCTTGGGGCGGATGAAGGATGAAGGGACTGCGGCGGTGGAAATCACTTCGATCATGAAGCGCAACTCCTGCGGCAAGGCTCTGAATATCGCACGTATGGCGCGGGACATGCTGGGTGGCAATGGCATCTCCGATGAGTTCGGTGTGGCCCGTCACCTGGTCAACCTTGAGGTGGTCAACACCTACGAGGGTACCCATGACGTGCATGCGCTGATCCTCGGTCGCGCACAGACCGGCATCCAGGCCTTCTATTAATAAGGAGCCAGTCCATGGGCGCGCTTTCTCATTTGCGGGTCCTGGATCTGTCGCGGGTACTGGCCGGGCCGTGGTCCGGTCAGATCCTTGCGGATCTGGGGGCTGAGGTCATCAAGGTCGAGCGGCCGGGCAGCGGGGACGATACTCGCGCCTGGGGGCCGCCCTTCCTCAAGGACGTCAATGGCGAGAACACCAGTGAGGCGGCTTACTACCTGTCGGCCAATCGCAATAAGCGTTCGGTGACCATCGACTTCACCCAGGCTGAAGGCCAGAAGCTGGTGCGGGAGTTGGCGGCGAAGTCCGATGTGGTTATCGAGAACTTCAAGGTGGGTGGTCTAGCGGCCTATGGGCTGGACTACGAAAGTCTCCGTCAGATCAATCCGAACCTGATCTATTGCTCCATTACCGGGTTCGGTCAGACCGGTCCTTATGCCAAGCGCGCGGGTTATGACTTCATGATCCAGGGGCTGGGTGGGCTGATGAGCCTGACCGGACGTCCCGAGGGTGATGAAGGCGCCGGGCCGGTGAAGGTCGGGGTTGCGCTGACGGATATTCTCACCGGGCTCTATTCGACAGTTGCCATCCTGGCTGCCCTCGCCCATCGTGACCAGCATGGTGGTGGTCAACATATCGATATGGCGCTGCTGGACGTGCAGGTGGCCTGTCTGGCCAACCAGGCCATGAATTACCTCACTACGGGTACTCCTCCGCGTCGGTTGGGTAATGCGCATCCGAATATCGTGCCTTATCAGGACTTTCCCACAGCAGATGGGGATTTCATCCTGACCGTTGGGAATGATGGGCAATTCCGCAAATTCGCCGAGGTGGCGGGTCAGCCGCAGTGGGCGGACGATCCGCGTTTCGCGACCAACAAATTGCGGGTAGCCAACCGGGCCGAGCTGATTCCATTGATTCGCCAGGCGACGGTGTTCAAGACGACGGCGGAATGGGTAAGCCAATTGGAGCAGGCGGGGGTGCCGTGCGGGCCTATCAATGACCTGGCGCAGATGTTTGCCGATCCGCAGGTGCAGGCTCGCGGGTTGGCGATCGAGATCCCGCACTCGCTTGGCGGGAGCGTACCGCAGGTTGCCAGTCCGATCCGTCTTTCGGAAACACCGGTGGAGTATCGCAACGCACCGCCGCTGTTGGGGGAACACACCGAGCAGGTTCTGAGTGGCGTGCTTGGACTGGAGGTAGAGACGATCAAGCGTCTGCGTGAGGCCGGAGTGCTCTGAGTCGTTGCTTCTATATATAGAAGAACTGGGGTGTCAGGCCTGATTTGAATCAATTTGAAATTAGTGCTTGACGCCCTGTTTTATCTCTCTATAATTCGCCCCACTTCCGGCGCAGTCGGAACGGAAAACTCCTTGAGAAT
>NZ_JBMDIJ010000123.1:0-12835 GCF_057808595.1 Pseudomonas sp. FG98
GGTCCAGGTAGGAGCTGCTTTAGCTGCGATGGACCGCGCTAGCGGTCCCAAAAACATCCCGCACGAGTCTCTGACCAAGCCGAATCATGGATTCACAGTGTCCGGCCTGCCGCGTTTCTCCAGGTTCATTGGGTAGACAGGATTTGGGACCGCGTCGACCTTTGCCCGAGATGTGTAGATACCCATGCCCATCGCTGCGGTTCGGTGCCCCGACAAGCCCACAGTGGATTCGAGAGACCTCAGAAAATGTAATCGGTAGTCAGAAACCCCGACTCCCGCCGACCAATGATCTCGCTGATCAACCCCTTGTTGCCCTCATCGAACCGCGCCGCGACCAGGGTGCGGATAGAGAACACCCGCAGGGCATCGTGGACCGACAGCGTGCCTTCCGCCGAATCCTTGCGGCCATTGAACGGATAGGAATCCGGCCCGCGCTGGCACTGGGTGTTGATATTGATCCGGCCGACCTGGTTGGCAAAGGCATCGATCAACCGCCCGACCTGCGCCGGGTCATTGCCGAAAATGCTCAACTGCTGGCCGAAGTCCGATTGCAGCACGTAGTCGATCACGCTCTGCAGATCGCTGTAGGGCACCACCGGTACCACCGGGCCGAACTGTTCTTCGCGGTATACGCGCATGTCCGGCGACACCGGGAACAACACCGCCGGATAGAAGAACGAACCGCGCACCTGGCCGCCGCCGGCATTGACTACCCTGGCGCCCTTGGCCACCGCATCCGCCACCAGCCCGCTCAGGTAATCGCTCTTGCCCGCTTCCGGCAACGGCGTCAGCGCCACCCCCGGCTCCCACGGCATGCCGGGCTTGAGGTGGGCCAGGCGGGCATTGAACCGGTCGAGGAATTCAGCCACCCGCGATTCATGCACAAAGAGCATCTTCAGCGCCGTACACCGTTGTCCGTTGAACGATAACGCCCCGGTAATCGCCTCGTTCACCGCATTGTCGAGGTCGACCTGGGGCAGGACGATCCCCGGGTTCTTCGCATCCAGGCCGAGCACCGCGCGCAGGCGGTGTGGCTTGGGGTGCAGTTTCTTCAGGGCACTGGCGCCCTTGTGGGTGCCGATAAAGGCAAACACATCGACCTTGCCACTGGCCATCAGGGCGCTGACCGTCTCCCGGCCACTGCCGTAGATCACGTTGATCACCCCGGCCGGGAAGCTGTCGCGGAAGGCCTCCAGCAACGGCCGGATCAGCAGCACGCCGAACTTGGCCGGTTTGAACACCACGGTGTTACCCATGATCAGCGCCGGAATCAGGGTGGTGAAGGTCTCGTTGAGCGGGTAGTTGTACGGCCCCATGCACAGCGTCACGCCCAACGGAACCCGGCGGATCTGGCCCAGGGTGCCCTGCTCCAGCTCGAAGCGGCTGGAGCGACGGTCGAGCTGCTTGAGGGCGTTGATGGTGTCGACGATGTAGTCGCAGGTGCGGTCGAACTCCTTTTCCGAGTCCTTGAGGTTCTTGCCGATTTCCCACATCAGCAGCTTGACCACCGCCCCGCGCTGCTCGCGCATGCGTGCCAGGAAGCGTTCGACATGGCGGATGCGCTCGCCCACGCGCAGGTTCGGCCACTCGCCCTGGCCGTTGTCGTAGGCACGGACCGCAGCGTCCAGGGCGACCAGCGCGGTGTCGGCATCCAGTTGCGGCGTGCTGCCCAGGATCACCTGGCGGTCACCCTCGTCAGTGGCGAGGAACACCGGGCTGCGCACGGTGGCCAGCGGGCCGTCCCAGAGGCGCAGTTGGCCATCGACCAGGTACTCGCGCTGTTCGGTCTGGCCCTCCAGGCGATAGGGCTCGGGAATGTCCTCGGCGACTGGAAACAGCTGGGAAAGAAGACTATCGGCGGTCATGGAGCTACCTCTTGGTTATCACGGAATCCGGCCCATGAAGCAGGCCGGTCGGGGCTGCCAGGGGTCGCACCAGTTGTGCCAAAGCCACAGAATATTGTTGTTATGTGGATTTAAAGCTAAAAAATCAAAAACAAAACCTGCGGATATCAACGCTGTCCCTACCAAAACCGACTGTGGACACACTTTGCATAACTCACATCCCAGCACGCTGCATCAACCGGAAAGGCCCGCTATGCAACTGAATTGATGGGTATTTATGGGGCGAAAGGTAACAACCGCGCCCCATTTTGGTAACACACTGGCCGTTTGTTGGTTTGACGAGAAATGCCACAAGAACTTGAACACTTGTAGAAACTGCCCATTCAGATTTATCGCCCACAACAGCCCCCAGAACTCCGCCCCGAGCTCTATCGCCTTGGTTCACGGGCGTTGACGTTCATTCTCTGCCAGCGGAAAGGTCTTCCAGTGAGCCGCTGCCCGACCAGTTGCACGCCAGCAAAACCACAATCCAACAAATTTCCAGTCAGTGGCATGCCCACTGCACCCCTGTCGCTACCTCGGTCGTACTGACCAAAAGTCAAGCGGGCACTGCAATGAACGATGTGAACTCGAAGAAGGACGATGCCTACGATGTGGTCGTGGTCGGCGGCGGCGTGGTCGGCTGCGCCATGGTCCGGCGCTTCACCCTGGAAGGTGCCAGGGTGCTGTTGCTGGAGAAGAGCCCGGACATTCTTTCCGGCGCGAGCAAGGGCAACAGCGCGATCCTCCACACCGGCTTCGATGCGCCGCCGGGCAGCGTCGAGCTTGAGTGCATGCAGGCGGGTTACCGCGAGTACCTGGAGATCCATCAGCGCCTGAACCTGCCGTTGCTGAAGACCGGTGCCATGGTGGTGGCCTGGAGCGACGATGACCTGGCGAAACTCGACGGCATCGTCCGCCAGGCACACGCCAATGGCGTGGCCGACGTACAGCTGATCGGCCGCGACAACGTGCTGGCCCGGGAGCCCTACCTGGCCAGCACTGTGAAAGGCGCCGTGGAAGTGCCGGGCGAGTACTTGATCGACCCGTGGTCGGCGCCCCTCGGCTACCTGCTGCAGGCGATGCTCAGTGGCGCCCAGGTGCGCTTCAGTGCCGAGGTCCAGGCGGGACGCTTCGACGACGGCCAATGGACCCTGCTGACCAGCGCCGGCACCGTCCGCGCCACCACCGTGATCAACTGCGCCGGCCTGTTCGGTGATCGCCTGGAACAGGACCTGCTCGGCGAGGCGGCATTCAGCATCCACCCGCGCAAGGGCCAGTTCGTGGTGTTCGACAAGGCGGCGGCGAAGCTGCTGGGCGCCATCGTCCTGCCGGTGCCCAACGAGCGCACCAAGGGCATCGTCCTGACCCGGACCATCTTCGGCAACCTGCTGGTCGGGCCGACCGCCGAGGAACAGGACGACCGCGTGCATGCCGACCTGGAAAGCGACACCCTGGCGCAACTGGTGGACGCGGCGGTCGAGCGCATTCCAGCGCTGGCCGGCATGCCGGTGACCGCGACCTACGCCGGCCTGCGTCCGGCCAGCGACAAGAAGGAATACCGCATCCGCACGCTCGCCGAGAAAAACTGGATCACCGTCGGCGGCATCCGCTCCACCGGCCTCACCGCCGCCCTGGGCATCGCCCAGCATGTGTTCAGGCTGTATGCCGGCGCGCATGCAGCGCTGCCAGCGGCATCGCTGAAGTGGCCGACGATGCCCAACCTTGCCGAACACTTGCCACGGGACTACCAGCAACCCGGCTATGGCGAGATCGTCTGCCACTGCGAGATGGTCACTAAACGGGAGATCGAAAACGCCCTGGCCGGCCTGCTACCGCCCGGTGACTTCGGCGGGTTGAAACGCCGTACCCGTGCCTGCATGGGACGCTGCCAGGGTTTCTATTGCGGGGCACACATCGCCGAGCTCAGCGCCGGCCGCCTTGCTGTTCCGCTCGCTACAGGTGCTTGCCATGAAAGCCACTAATCACATCAAGGTCGACGTTGCGATCATCGGTGGAGGGCCGTCCGGTCTGTCCGCCGCCGTCGAACTGCGTAAACAGGGGGTCGGGAAGGTCGTGGTGGTCGAGCGCGAAGCCGAGGCGGGAGGAATCCCCCGGCATTGCGGGCACCCGCCGTTCGGCTTTTGGGAATACGGTCGGCTCTACAGCGGCCCCGGTTACGCCAGGCGCAACGTGGCCGAGGCACTGCGGGCGGGGGTCGAGATCCTGGTCAGGCACAGCGTCACCCGCCTCGGCAGCGGCGGCGTGATCGAAGGGGTCGAGCCGCAGGGACCGTTCTCCATCGAGGCCAGCCGCGTGCTGATTGCCACCGGTGCCCGGGAAACCCCGCGCTCGGCACGCCTGCTCGGCGGCGATCGCCCGGTCGGGGTCATCAATACCGGCGCCTTACAGTCCTATCTGTATCTGGAGAACCTCAAGCCGTTCGAACGCCCGCTGATCGTCGGCACCGAGCTGGTCAGCCTGTCCTCGGTACTGAGCTGTCGCAAGGTCGGGATCAAGCCGGTGGCGATGATCGAGCGCAACACCCGGGCCACGGCACGCTGGCCGCTGTCGCTGTTCCCGCGGCTGTGCGGCGTGCCCATGCACTTCGGTGCCGAACTGATCAAGGTGCACGGTACCGGCCGGGTCGAATCGGCCAGTGTGCGCATGGCCGATGGTCGCATCGAGGAATTCGAGTGCGATGGCGTGCTTCTGACCGGCCAGTTCACTCCGGAGTCCAGCCTTACGCGCTTGAGCGATCTGCAGGTCGACAGCAAGAGTGGCGGCCCGGTCATCGACCAGTACGGCCGCTGCTCGGACCCGGTGTATTTTGCCGCCGGCAACCTGCTGCGGCCGATCGAGACCGCCGGCTGGTCGTTCCGCGAAGGACGTCGCGTGGCCCGGCTGATAGCCCGTGATCTGCGCGGCGAACTGCCGGCCAGGACCCCGGGGATCGCCATCGAATGCCGGGATTCGCTCAAACTGTGCGTGCCCCAGGTTCTCGTGCCCTCCTCCGTGCCGGGTCTGGAGCATCTGCAGCTGCGGGTCGCTGCCGCCACCTCCGGTACCCTGGTGGTCCGCGCGGACGGCAAGGCCATCTGGTCGAAGGAACGTGCCTGCCTGCCAGAGCGTCGCCTGCTGATCCCCATTGAACAGCTGACTATCCCGAGGGGTACCCAGCAACTCGAAGTCGACTTTGTCGGCCGTTGACCACAAGAACCGCCGACAGGAGCCATAACCGTGCGCATCGCAGCCCTAGACCAAGGCACCACCAGCACCCGAGTCCTGGTGGTGTCGCAGAACGGCAACGCCGATATCCAGCTCGCCCTGCGACATCAACAGCATCATCCGCATCCCGGCTGGGTCGAGCACGACCCGCTGGAGCTGCTCAACAATATCCAGCGCTGCCTGGAGGCCACCGGGCACGTGGATGCCATCGGCCTGGCCAACCAGGGTGAAAGCTGCCTGGCCTGGGATGCCCGGACCGGCGAGCCGCTGTCCCCGGTAATCGTCTGGCAGGACAACCGCACCGCCGAGCAGATCGAGCGCCTGCGCGCCGCCGGTGGCGAAGCCCTGACCCTGGAGCGCGCCGGGCTGCCCCTCGATCCATATTTTTCCGCGAGCAAGCTGGCCTGGATCATCGAGCACCTGCCCGCCGCCCGCGCCGCTCTCAGCGCAGGCCGCTTGCGCCTGGGCACCACCGACGCCTGGTTCCTCGATCGCCTGACCGGGGTGTTCGCCACCGATGTCACCACCGCCTCGCGGACCTCGCTGATGAACCTTGCCACCGGCCAATGGGATAGCGAGCTATGCGCGCTGTTCGGCGTGCCCATCGAGACGCTGCCGCAGATCCGCGACACGGTCGGTCTGTTCGGCGAAATCGGTGCGACGCCGGTGACCGCGTCCATCGTCGACCAGCAAGCCTCGCTGTATGGCCATGGCTGCCGCAATCCGGGCGACGCCAAGATCACCTACGGCACCGGCGCCTTCGCCTTGACCCTGACCGGCGAAGAAATCATCCGCGCACCGGACAAGGGCCTGCTCGCCACCATCGGCTGGCAGATCGACGGCAAGCCCCAATATGCGATGGACGGTGGTGTGTATGACGCCAGCGCCGCCGTGGAATGGGCCGGGCGCCTGGGGCTGTTCAGCGACTTCTCCGAACTGGCGGCCTTCGCCCAGCCGCCGGCCATCGGTCGCCAGCTGGCGTTCGTCCCGGCGCTGTCCGGGCTGGCCTGCCCGCACTGGGACCGCAGCGCCGCCGCGCTGTGGGTCGGCATGAACGGCAGCACCACCCGCCAGGACATGTGCCAGGCCCTGCTGGAAGGCGTCGCCCTGCGCAGCGTCGAAGTGATCGACGCCATGGACGGTTTCCTCAATGTCACCGATCGCCTGTCCATCGATGGCGGCCTGGCGCGCAGCCCGTATTTCGCCCAGTTCCTCGCCGATGCCCTGCAACGCTGCATCGTCACCCAGCGCTTCGACGAGCTGACCGCCTTTGGCTGCGCCGCCCTGGCGGCACGCGGGATCGGCGTGAACCTCGCCGCACCGCACAACACCAGCACCAGCTTCCGCCCCAAGGTTTCGGCGGACGTCGCCCGGCAATGGCGCGACAGTTTCTCCGACGCCGTAGGTCGCTGCCGCGGCTGGCGTTAACCCCTCTCGCTGGCGCATGGAGGCGCCTTCTCCTTGCATACCGCTAGCGAATCCTCTCCCCTGTTCCGAGTACCAAGCATGCCGATCAATCTCATGTCGCGGCTGTCGATCGGGATCATCTCGACGCTGGTCGTGACATCCCTCGCGATCTACGCCGTGATGGTCTTCCGTGGCGAACCGAAACTGGAAGCCGCCATCCGCGACGGCAACGTCCAGTCCGCCATCTCCATCACCCGCCAGCTGTCGATCAAGCTCCAGGAAATCCAGGCCAGGACCTCGACCCTGGCATCGCTGGCGCAGACCTTGCCGCTGGATACCCAGGTGGTGCGCAACAACCTCGAACCGGTGATCGAAGCCCATGGCGACCAGGGCATCGCCGGTGGCGGCGTGTGGCCGGAGCCCGGCGCCTTCACCCCCGGCGAGGCGCTGCGCAGTATCTATTGGGCCCGCGACGCCAGCGGACGCCTGGTCTACTCCGACGAAAACAACCTGCCCGGCACGCCGCCCTACCAGCAGACCGACTGGTACCAGCGCGGCCTGACCGGCAAGCCGGGACAGTGCGCCTGGTCACCGGTGTACCAGGACCCGGTGAGCAAGGTGACCATGGTGACCTGCACCATCCCCTACCAGCGCGAAGGCAAGGTGGCCGGCGTGGTGACCCTGGACCTGACCCTGGACAACCTCAAGGACTTCCTGCGCAAGCACGGCAATGTCACCGGCGGCTATGCCTTCGCCATGGATGACACCGGGCATCCTATCTACGCCCCCGGCGCGGAGGCTGGCGACACACTGGCGGAACAGTTCGCCTGGGCCAACCAGGCGGCGTGGCAGCAGCGCGGTGCAGTGGCCTTTGCCGAGCGTCAGGTCGAGGATGACGCACAGCTCGGCGAGCCGGCGCTGCTGACCATGGTGCGGGAACCGGCCACCGGCTGGGTGATCGGCGTGGTCACGCCAAAGCGCAACGTATCGAGCATCTCCCAGGCCCTGACCCGCGACATCCTGCTGATCCTGCTTCCGGGACTGGCGCTGATCCTGGCGCTGGCCTGGCTGGCCGGCAAATCGCTGATCGCGCAGATCCATGAAACCACCCGGCAGATCGGCAACCTGGGCAACGGCGGTGGCAGCGCCCAGTTGAAGATCGTGCGCAATGACGAAATCGGCCAGTTGCGTGGTGCTGTGAATGACTACGCGAATGCACTGGGCAGCATGCTCTCGACGATCTCCGTGGAGTCGGCGAAGTTGCTCGAACAGTCCGGTGAAATTACCCGCCTGTCAGCGCTGATCGCCCAACGTTCCGATGCCCAGCGCGGCGACAACAGCCAGCTGGCTGCGGCGATCATCGAACTGGCTGCCAGCGCCAACGAAGTGGCGGCGAACACCGTGGACTGCTCGGAAACCGCGCAGGCCTCGCTGGAAGCGGCCCGTCACAGCGAAGCCATCGTCAACCAGAACGACCGCACCGTCGCCGGGCTGACCCAGGACATCAGCGGAGCGGCGCAGGCCATCGATGAACTGGGCAACGACATCCAGTCGATCAGCAATGTGCTGGAAGTGATCATGGCGATTTCCGCCCAGACCAACCTGCTGGCCCTGAATGCCGCCATCGAAGCGGCCCGGGCCGGAGAACAGGGTCGCGGCTTCGCCGTGGTCGCCGACGAAGTGCGCACCCTGGCGAGCAAGACCCAGGCGTCTGCGGACCAGATCCAGAGCATGATCGCCGACCTCGGCACAGCGTCCGACCTCGCAGTGACAACCATGGTCTCGGGCAAGGAAAGCACGTTGCAAGTGAGTGCCCAGTCGCAGCGGCTGATGTCGGCGCTGGGCAGCACGGCGAACGGTTTCGAGGACATTGCCCAGCGGGTCACGCAGATTGCTGCGGCGGCGAGTCAGCAGAGCCATGTGACCCAGGAAGTGACCGAGCTGGCGGTGCGCATTCAGGAAGCCAGCGATGAAAGCGCGCGGGACTCGACTACCTTGGCGCTGTTGAGCCAGGAGTTGCAGGCGTCGTCCAGTCGGTTGAATGCGTTGTGTAGCTGATGGCCTCATCGCCGGCAAGCCGGCTCCCACAAGGTTCTGGGCCAGCCACAGTATCTGTGCTCGACGCGGTCCCTGTGGGAGCTGGCCTTGCCAGCGATGAGGCCCGCAAGAACAACTCAGGCCAGCAAGATCGATGTCGAGGCGGATGGCCTCATCGTCGGCAATGCCGACTCCCACAGGGTTCCGGGCCAGCCACAACACCTGTGCTCGACGCGGTCTCTGGCCTGCTCTACCGCTCTCCCCTCGCCAGCACCGGCGCCTCATGCACCTCGACCTGCGCCGCTTCCAGCGCCTCGGCCAAAGCCCCCATCGGCTTGCGGTCGATGATCAGGCGGTCGATGCGCTCCAGCGGGAACACCTCGAACAGCGCCCGCCGGCCGAGCTTCGAAGAGTCGCAGATCACCGTCAGGTAGCGGGTCCTGGCGATCATGGCGCGGGTGATTTCCGCTTCCTCGATGGAGAAGTCGAAGGCACCGTCGGCGTTCAGCGCGCCGATGGTGACCACCGCATGCTCGGCATTGAAACGGGCGATCTGCTCCATGGCCAAGGCGCCGGTATTCTGCTCGGACTCCGGGCGATATTCGCCACCAATCACGAACACCCGATTGCCACTGGCGCCAATGCTCGAAGCCACTTGCAGCGAGTTGGTAATCACCGTGATCCGGCTTAAGCGCGCCAGCTCCCTGGCGAAGAACAGCGTTGTGGTGCCGGTATCGATCAGGATGCTGTCGCCGGGCGAATAGAGTCCGGCGGCATAGCGGGCCACCGCTCTTTTTTCCGCCGAGTGCTCGTTCATCCGCGTTTGAAAGGCGTTCTCGTGCTCGCCACTGGGCGGCAACGAAGCACCGCCGTGAAACTTGGTGACCTGGCCAAGTTCGGAAAGCTCGGCCAGGTCGCGCCGAATGGTTTCCTGGGACGTGCCGAGCAGGCGCGCCAGTTCATCGACCGAGATTCTCTCGCGCTGTCGCAGCATTTCCAGAATGTGTTGCCGTCTTTCGTTTGGGCGCATGGCTGGTCCTAAAACTGTTACCTGACCGCAACAAAGCCGTGCAGCCGTGTTACCGCTGCACACCCTTGATGCAAAACAGAAAAATCCATTCGACACGATGGCGCTGGACGCCTTGAAAACTGCGGGATTGCCCTGGCAAGCCGACAGCCCCGGGTACCCGGCCTGTCGCGGATTATAGCCAAAACAGTCAAAAAAACTGCCCGAACCAATCATTCCTTACGGTCAAACCCACATAAAATCCTCAAAATGGCACACAAAGTGGACCTGCCATTGGCACATCCAGAGTGACCCAGGCCCTGACGGGCCGGGTGGGTGAGGGATAACAAACAGAAAAGTACGTTTTCCGTTTCGGGAAACGCCCTTCGGAAAATCTTGCGTCGGCAAACCGTGCGCCAAACAAGACTAGGGTGATGAAGATGGCTGAGTTTGGAAATTTCGTAATTTACTTGATCATGTGCGGCGCAATCATCGGCGCACTGGCGTCGGTGATAAAACCGCAAAGCGGGTTGGGCAAGGAGTTCGTCAACGGCATTCATTCGATCGGTCCGGTGTTTCTCGCCCAGGCCGGCATCATGATTTCCATTCCCTATCTGTCCAAGCTGATCACCATCGTGCTCGGTCCGTACTTCGCCGCCGTCGGCTCGGACGTGTCGATCGCCGCACTGTCGATCATCGCCGTGGACATGGGCGGCTACCAGTTGGCCGATGCCCTGACCGCGAACCGCGACATGTGGATCGCCGCGATGATCGTCGGCTACACCTCGGGGGCGACCATCGTCTACCTGATTCCGGTCGGTCTGATGATGCTCGAACGCAAGGACCACAAGTACCTGGCACTCGGCGCCATGGCCGGGCTGATCAGCATTCCCTTCGCAGTGCTCGCCGCGCTGATGATGATCACCGCCTTCAACTTGCCGGTGCGCGACATCGTGTCGACCAACTCGGAGGCGGTGCACCTGCTGACCATCGACTTCATCGGCGCGCTCAAGTTGCTCGCGCCGCTGTTCATCTTCTGCTTCCTGCTCGCCGCCGGCCTGCGCTACCGCGCCACCATGATGGTCAACGGCTTTCTGGTGTTCGGCAAACTGATGGACGCCTTCATCAAGATCATCCTCGCGCTGGCGATCGTCGAGCACTTCACCGGCCTGTTCAGCAAGACCATCGGCTGGGGCTTCGACCCGATGTTCGCCGACCAGAAGGAGCTGTTCCGCGCCATCGAGATCGCCGGCTACATCGGCATCATGCTCGCCGGCACCTTCCCCATCTGCTACCTGTTCAACCGCTACTGCCGTCGCCCGATGGAAGTGCTGGGCAAGCAGCTCGGCCTGTCCGCAGCGGGCGCGGCGGCCTTCGTCATGGTCCTGGCCAACATCATCGCCGTGTACCACATGTTCAAGAACCTCAACGCCCGGGACAAGGTGCTGTGCGTGGCCATGGGCGTCTGCGCCCAGGCCACCATCGGCGACCACCTGGCCTTCACCGCCAACTTCCAGCCGTCGCTGATCATGCCGATCCTCCTGGCCAAGCTGCTCGGCGGCCTGCTGGCGGTGTTCATCGCGGTGAAGATCTCCGTCCCGGCGGCGAACCGCTACGAAGCCCAGGAGCAGCCCGAAGCCGCCTCCCCCGCCCAGTTGCAGACCGCTTGATTCACCGGGGAGCACGGCTCCCCGTCTATCCGTAAAAAGAGGAATGTATGCGTAAAATCTTTCTTGCCTGCCCCTACAGCCATGCCGACGCCAACGTCACCCATGAGCGCTTCCTGAAGTGCAACGAGGTCGCCGCCGCCATCGTCGAATCGGGCAACGCGGTGTACAGCCAGGTGTCCATGTCCCACCCGATCAACCTGGCGTTCAAGGGCAAGGACAGCGCCGCGATCGGCAAGCTGTGGGGCCCGGTGGATGCGTTCTTCATGGAGTCGCTGGAAGAACTGATCATCCTCGACCTGCCGGGCTGGGACATCAGCTCGGGGATCAAGCGGGAAATCGAGTTCTTCGAGCAGAAGGGTCGCAAGGTCAGCCTGTGGTCCGAGGTTTCGGCGCAGTTCGTCTGATAGTGCAACCAGCCTCCCGGCCAGGCCGGGAGGTTTCTTTACGGCAGCAACGTCCGCAGCGCCCCCGTCACCACGATGGCGAACAGCACCACCGGCAGGATCGAGTAGCGTGAGGCGGCATACACCGTCAGCGCCAGGGCAATCAGGTCGGCCGGATGGCCGCTGACGAATTTCGGCGCAATCACCGCAATCAGCACGCAGCCCGGCGCGGCGTCGAGCACCTGGGTCAGTTGTGGTCCCAGGGTGCGATTGCGTAGCAGCAGGAAGCCCAGGGCGCGAGTCAGGTAGGTGACCATGGCCATGCCGAGAATGGTGGTCAAGGTGGCGATATCGATCATGGCCGGGCCCACAGATAGGCGCCGACCAGTCCGGCCACGGTGCCGGCGAGCACGTACCAGCCACCGGGAATCAGCAGGTAGAACAGCGCCGCCGTGATCAGGCTGAACAGCCAGGGCAGCGCCGCCTGCACGCCCTTCCACATCCCCCGCAACAACACCAGGAAGACCGCGGCGAAAGCCATGTCGAAGCCATAGCCGTGCAGGTCACCGAGCATTGGCCCGGCCAGCGCGCCCAGGCTGGTGAAGCCGACCCAGGTGACCCACAGGCACAGTGCCACGCCAATGAAATAGCGCAGGCTCAAGCGCCCGCGCTGACGCGCATCGGCCAGGCCCATGGCCCAGCTTTCGTCGCACATGAAGAACAGCGCGCCCAGCGCTTTGGGCAGCGGCAGGTGGCGCAGGTACGGGGCCAGGGTCGCGCCCATCAGCAGGTGGCGGCTGTTGACCAGCAGGGTCATGGCGACGATCACCAGGATCGCCGGCGGCGAGGACCACAGCTCGATGGCGGCGAATTCCGAGCCACCGCCGAAGTTGAGACCGGTCATCAGCGCCACGGCACCGGGGCCAAGCTGGTGTTGCGAAGCCTGGGCGCCAAGCACCAGGGCGAAGGGGACGAAGCCCAGCAGCACCGGTATGGCAGCCAGGGCGCCGCGGCGCAGTTCGTTGTCCGGGGCGGTGTTCAGTACGGGGTCAAGGGCATTCATGTTCGTTTCTCAATTAATGAGACCTTATCCAACAAAAGAGGTGACGGGTCTGGCGTCATCGCTGCATAGGTATCTACACATCTCTATCAGGTACAACACGGCCCCCTGTGGGAGCGGCTGTTAGCCGCGATCGGCGGCGAAGCCGTCGTAAAACCTAA
>NZ_JBMDIJ010000124.1:0-12594 GCF_057808595.1 Pseudomonas sp. FG98
CTGATGGCCTCATCGCCGGCAACGCCGGCTCCCACAGGGTTTCGGGCCAGCCGCAGGATCCAGGCCAGACACAGGAACCTGTGGGAGCTGGCATTGCCAGCGATGAGGCCGGCAAGGACAACCCGACCAGCAAATGGATGTCGAGGCTGATGGCCTCATCGCCGGCAACGCCGGCTCCCACAGGGTTTCGGGCCAGCCGCAGGATCCAGGCCAGACACAGGAACCTGTGGGAGCTGGCATTGCCAGCGATGAGGCCGGCAAGGACAACCCGACCAGCAAATGGATGTCGAGGCTGATGGCCTCATCGCCGGCAACGCCGGCTCCCACAGGGTTTCGGGCCAGCCGCAGGATCCAGGCCCGACACAGGAACCTGTGGGAGCTGGCTTGCCAGCGATGAAGCAGGCAAGGACAACCCGATCAGCAAGATCGATGTCGGGGCTGATGGCCTCATCGTCGGCAATGCCGACTCCCACCAGGATCCCGGTCGATCACCGGATCGAGGTCAGGCACAGATCCTGTGGGAGCTGGCTTGCCAGCGATGAGGCCGGCAAGAACAACCTGATCAGCAAGATGGTTGTCGAGGCTGATGGCCTCATCGTCGGCAATGCCGACTCCCACCAGGATCCCGGTTGATCACCGGATCGAGGTCAGGCACAGATCCTGTGGGAGCTGGCGTTGCCAGCGATGAGGCCCTCAGCATCAACAAGGATTCAGGGCTGACTGGCCACCGCCGGCTTCGGCTGCTTGTACAGGTCCAGCAGCACCTGGTCGAGCACCGCCGATGCTCCCCATGGGCGAGGGTCGTTGAGGATCGCGGTCACTGCCCAGGTAGTGCCGTTGCTGTCACGGCTGAAGCCGGCAATCGCCCGCACGGTGTTCAGGGTGCCGGTCTTGATGTGGGCTTCGCCGGCCATGGCGGTGCGCTTGAGGCGCTTGCGCATGGTGCCGTCCATGCCGGTCAGCGGCATCGAGCTGATGAACTCGGCGGCATACGGGCTCTTCCACGCCGCCTGCAGCAGGGTCGCCATCTCCCGCGCGCTGACCCGTTCGGCACGGGACAGGCCGGAGCCGTTTTCCATCACCAGGTGCGAGGCGGTGATGCCTTTCTTGGCCATCCACTGTCTTACCACGCGCTGCGCTGCCTTGGCGTCGTCACCATCGGCATCGGTACGGAAGCGCGCGCCGAGGCTGAGGAACAGTTGCTGGGCCATGGTGTTGTTACTGTATTTGTTGATGTCGCGGATGATCTCCACCAGGTCCGGGGAGAAGGCGCGGGCCAGCAGGCGGGCGTTCTTCGGTACGTCCTGGACCCGGTCGCGGCCCTGGATGGTGCCGCCCAGTTCGTTCCAGATTGCCCGCACTGCACCGGCGGCGTAGGTCGGGTGGTCGAGCAGCGACAGGTAGGTCTGCGAGTTGCAGCCATCGCCCAGTTGCCCGGTGACCGTGACCGTCACGCCATCGGCCTGGACCACCGGGTTGTAGCGCACATCGCCGCTGCATTGCTTGCTGTTCACGGCCTTGACCTGGTTGTCGATGCGGATGCTGGCGATCGGCGGCTCTACCGAAACCAGTACCCGGCCGCCGTCATTGCGGGCGACGAAGCGCAGGGCCTTGAGGTTGACCAGCAGCGAGTCGGGCTTGACCAGGAACGGCTTGTTCTCGTCGCCACCGTCGTCGTTGAACTGCGGCAGTTGCGGCTGGATGAAGTGGCTGCGGTCGAGCACCAGGTCGCCGGTGATGGTCTGCACGCCGTTGGCACGCAGGTCGCGCATCAACAGCCAGAGTTTTTCCATGTTCAGCTTGGGATCGCCGCCGCCCTTGAGGTACAGGTTGCCGTTGAGCACGCCGTTGCTCAGCGGGCCGTCGCTGTAGAACTCGGTTTTCCACTGGTAGGTCGGGCCGAGCATTTCCAGGGCGGCATAGGTGGTCACCAGCTTCATGGTCGAGGCCGGGTTGACCGAAACATCGGCGTTGAAAATGGTCGGGGTACCCGGCCCGTTGAGCGGGATCATCACCAGGGACAGGGCGGAATCGTCGAGTTTGTTGGCCTTGAGGGCCTGTTGCACCTTGGGCGGCAGGCTGGAACTGGCAGGAGCGGCATGGGCCGGCACGGCGAAGGGCAGAAGCAGGCCGGCGAACAACAGCGAGCGGAGGGATGGGGTCATAAGCACTGGAACCCTGCATGTAGAAGGGTGAAATGTAACGGGGCTGTACAGGATGATGGCCCCGACTGAAAAAATGATAGCGCGCATTATGCCCCAAGCTTGTATCGAGATGCGTCGCGAATACGTTTGCCAGTGGCGGTTTTGTCGGGTTTTCCCGGGCAGAAGGGTGGCGAAACTGGTACAGTGCGCGGCGTAATTACTCAAGAGGATTGTTTCATGGCTACCAACCGTTCCCGCCGTCTGCGCAAAAAGCTCTGTGTAGACGAATTCCAGGAACTGGGTTTCGAGCTGAACCTGGAGTTCAAGGAAGACCTGAGCGAAGAAGCCATCGATGCCTTCCTCGACGCATTCCTGGCTGAAGCCATGGATGCCAACGGTCTGGACTACGTGGGCGGTGACGACTTCGGCCTGGTTTGCCTGGCCAAGCGTGGCTCGGTCAGCGAAGAGCAGCGCGCCGCTGTCGACGCCTGGCTCAAGGGCCGCAGCGAACTGACCAAGATCGAACTCAGCCCGCTGCTGGACGCCTGGTACCCGGAAAACCCGGTCAACAAGGCCTGATGCACACAACGCGGCAGCCCTCGTGCTGCCGCGTTGCTTTTCAGTCCTTGCCTTCCTCGCCGACGTCCGTCGGCTCCGGCAGATTCGCCAGGGTTTGCCGCAGGGTCTCATCGACCCGTCGCATCTGTTGCAGCACCTGCCGCTTGCGGCGCCTGAGTACCGGCTCGGGGGCGTAGCGCGCACAGACCTCCTCGAGTTTTTCACAGGCCAGCATCAATTCCTCGGCCTGGACGATCCGTGCCACCCCGAGAATCTGGTGGGCGACATTCTTCAGCGGTTGCGGGTTGCCGTGGGTATCGATGGCACGCAGGCGCTGCTGGTCTTCCGGGCTGCTGCGCAACAGGGTTTCCAGCAGACGGCGCAGTTCGTGCGGGCAGTCGCCGATGATCGGCTGCAGGCCGGTGAGATCGAGCAGCGCCGGTAGCGAGGCATCGGCGGGGGCTGCCTGCAGCGGCACGCTGGCCAGGCGTTGACCGAGGGTATGCAGGCCGATGGGCTTGAGCAGGCAGTCGTCCATGCCCGCTTGCAGGCAATGCTCGTGGACTTCCGGCTGGGCGTTGGCGGTATAGCCGAGGATGGTGCAGGGCGCCCGTTGCTGGCGCCGTTCTTCGTCACGGATGGCCTGGGTGAACTGGTAGCCGTTCATGTCGGGCATGTTGCAGTCGACGATCAGCACGTCGAAGCAGCTGTCCAGCCACAGGGCCAGGGCCTGCTTGCCGTTGTCGATGCAGCGGTAGTGCACGCCGAGGAATTCCAGTTGCTGGGCCACCAGTTGCAGGTTGGCCGGGTGGTCGTCCACCACCATGACCCTCAGGCTGGCGCTGGGCATCGGTGGCGAGGATTCGCAGGGTTGCGGGTCGGCGCTTTCGGGCAGGCTGCGCAGCGGCAGGATGACGCGGATTTCCGTGCCTTCCCCGGGCTTGCTGAACAGGCTCAGCTTGCCGCCCATCATTTCGCACAGGCTGCGGCTGATCACCAGGCCCAGACCGGTGCCACTGCGGGCCTGGGCGCTGCCCGGCTCGATCTGCACGAAGGGCTGGAACAGGCGCTGTTGATCATCCACCGAGATGCCGACACCGGTATCGCACACCGACAGTTCCAGTTGCAGGTCATGCCGGCCACCCTCGGGGCCGTCGGGAAGGCTGGACAGGCTGAGGTCGATCCTGACCTGGCCCCAGGTGGTGAACTTGATCGCATTGCTGACCAGATTGGAGAGGATCTGCTTGACCCGCAATGGATCGAGCAGCACGTCGCGGTGCGCACTGCGGGAAATCGTCAGGTTCAGCTCCAGGCCTTTTTCCCGGGCCAGACCGTCGAAGACCTGGCCCACCGACTGCACCAGCTCCGCCGGATTGGCCCGTTCAGGGTTGAGGTTGAGGTGGCCGGATTCGATGCGGGCGATGTCGAGGATATCGCCGATCAGCGCCAGCAGGTCGCGGGCGGAGCGATACGCGACTTCGATGGCCGGGCGCTCCATCTGCGGATCGCCAGTACGCTTGAGGGCCAGTTCGAGCATGCCGATCAGGGCATTCATCGGCGTGCGGATCTCGTGGCTCATGGTTGCCAGGAACACGCTCTTGGCGCGGTTGGCCGCATCGGCCTGTTCCTTGGCCAGGCGCAGGTCATGGATCAGTTGCCGGCGCTCGCTGATGTCCAGCCAGCCGCCGATGATGCCTTTCACTTCGCCCAGCGAATCACGGTAGGGCAGGACCCAGTGGTAGATGGTCTGCTCGGTGTCCTTGAGCATCAGCGGGCGATCGACGATCAGCGGCTTGCCTTCGTTCATCACCCGCAGGTAGTCGGCCTGGATCTTGCGCGCATCGTCGGTGACCCCCAGCGGCGCGACGTGGATCGACTTGCCCAGGACCGCCTCCAGGTCCACGCCGAGGGCCTGCAGGTAGCTGTCGTTGCAGGTCTGCAGCAGGCCGTGGCGGTCGCGTACATAAATCGGATGGGGGGTGCCGTTGACCATGGCGCGCATGAATTCGAGCTGGTCGTTGAGCGCCCGTTCGGCGGCCTCGCGCTGCTTGATCTGGCGGCGCATCCAGGCGTTCCAGGCCAGCGACAGGAGCAACAGGACCAGGGTGCCGAGAATGATCTTGAGGATGCTTTGCTGGTGGCTTTGCCAGTAGGAATAGGAGCCGCCGCTGTAGCCGCGCCAACGGCTGTTGATGATGCCCATTTCCTCGGGAACGATGCTGGTCAGTGCCTTGTCGAGGATCGACGCCAGCTCCGGGTCGTTGCGCGAGGTGGCCAGGGAGAAGGTCGCCGGAATGTCGCTGACGGTGGAACGGATCACCAGATGACGCTGGGTGGTCAGATTGAAGTTGGCGTTGATCAGGGTCATGACCATGCCGTCGACCTGGCGGTTGACCAGCATGCTGGCGGCGGCGGCGGTGTCTTCGGTGGAGACCAGCTGGATATCCGGATAGCGCTGGCGGATGCCGTCGTTGAGCAGGTTGCCGCGGCTTACCGCGAGGCGCCGGCCGTGCAGTTGTTCGAGGGATTGCGGAGCGTCCTTGCCGTCGCGGGTGACCAGGACGTAGGAGTTTTCCAGGTACGGTCGGCTGATATGCAGCGCCTGTTCCCGCTCCGGGCTGCTGGAGATGGCCGCGATCAGTTCGGCGTGATCGTGGGTCACCTGGTCGATCATGTCGCTGATGCCGTTGCTGCGCTTGATCTCGAAATGCAGGCCGGTGCGCAGGCGGATCAGCTCCAGCAGGTCGGCGGCGATGCCGCGCAGGTTGCCGGAGCGGTCGAAGAAGGTCAGCGGCGCGGCGTGTTCGTCCACCGTCACCCGCACCACCGGGTTCTTCGCCAGCCACTGTTCCTCGCTGGGCGACAGTTGCAGCTTGCGATCGGTGAGCAGGATGCTGCTGCCGGCGCTCCAGCGCTGGAAGATGCTGGCGCGGGTGGTGCTGGTCACCGCCTCCAGGGTCTTGTTCACCAGGGTCAGCAGGACCTGGTTGTTCTGCTGCACGGCGAAGCCGAAGCCGGTGGCCTCGTGCTTGGCGAAGTTGGCCATCTTGAGGTTGCGCAGATGGCTCTGGTTGAGCAGGTAATGGGTCGACAGGGTATCGCCGAGAAACACGTCGGCCTGGTCGAAGGCCACGGCGTTCAGGGCGTTGTGATAGGAGCTGTAGGTGCGGATGCTGGCGTGGGGATAGGTGGCGCGGACTTCGGCGAGCGGCAGGTAATGCTCGATCATGCTCAGGCGCAGGTCCTTGAGGCCGGTGTCCAGCGGCCGGGTTTCGTTTTCCCGGGTGACCAGCACCGGTTGATCTTCCGCGTAGGGTTGCGACAGCACCACATTGGGTACGGCGAGATCGTAGCTGTTGGCGCTGCCGAGCAGGTCGATCTTGCCGGCAACCAGGGCCTGGAGCGCCAGGTCGCGACTGGCGAAGCGGCGGATCGTCACCGGCAGGCCGAGGGTGGCACCGAGCAGCCCGGCGTAGTCGGCGGTGACCCCTTCGTAGTCGCGTCCGCTGGCGGTCATGTCGAAGGGCGGGTAGTCCGGCGCCGAGGTTCCCAGGATCAGTTCCCGGCGGTTGTGCAGCCAGGCCTGCTGCGCGGGGGTAAGGGTAATGCGCAAGGGCACCTGGGCGCCGCGACTGAACAGTTTGAAATTGTCTTCCGCGGCTTCGTTCGCCGTGGTGTGCCCGGGACCAAAGCCGAGCAGCAGGGCGATCAGCACCACCTTGCCGAGCATGCGTGCCTTCATACCAGTTCGTTGCGCTTGGCCATTTCGATAAGTTCCACCAGCGAGCGCACCTTGAGTTTCTGCATCAGGCGTTTCTTGTAGGTACTGACGGTCTTGTTGCTGAGGAACATGCCTTCGGCAATTTCCTTGTTGCTGCGACCCTGGGCGAAAAGTTGCAGGACCATCAGTTCGCGATCATTGATCGATTTGAAACGTTCTATTTCTTCCGAGATGTTGAACTGTTGGCGCAGTGGACTGATGGCCTGGCTGGGGAAGTAGTTATATCCGGAAAGTACCGCGCGGATTGCGCTCAACAGTTCGCTCAGGTCTTCCTGCTTGCACACGTAGCCGCAGGCGCCGGAGAGCATGCAGCGAATGGCGAACAAGGCGGGGGACTGGGCGGTGAGCACGAGGATCTTCAATGACAGCGACATGGTATTGAAGCGCGACAGCACTTCCAGGCCGTCCAGGCGGGGGATGCCGATATCGAGGATGACCAGGTCGGGCGGGCTTTCGCGGACCATCTGCATGGCGTCGACCCCGTTATCGGACTCTCCGGCGATCCGATAGCCTTCGTTTTCCAGCAGCATTCGCAGGGCCAGGCGAATGACGGGATGGTCATCGACAATAAAAACAGAGTGCATGCTCAATCTTCCAAAGGAACTCTCAGAGGCGGCACCATAGCCCAGAAGAGAAGCCTGCACGTCAATTGAGTGGGGGTCGGCTTTAATATAGGAATTTTCCTACTTTATATTTACGTTTCGACTACAAAGTTGTTTGGGAAGTTTCCCTGGTTGTTGTCGGAAAGTAGAGGCAAAGGGCCATGTCAAAGCGTGTTGAACATGGCCCTTGCAACTGGCGTCAAACAGGACTGGAACGACCGGTCATCTCCCGTGCCATTTCGCTGGCATAGCTGTCGGTCATCCCCGCAATGAAATCGATCATCCGCAGGAACGCCGCGTGCAGCGAGGCGTCCGGGTCGGGCGCATTGTTGCCGAGCAGATCGAGGATGCGCCGATGCTTGAACGACGGCGTGCGTCCGCCATGCTGCTCCAGCGCGGCACCACAGAAGGAATTGAGGAGAATCTCCAGGGTGGTATAGGCGCCGATCTCGTGCAGGGTCTTGCGCTTGTCCTGGAAGATCTTCTTGCGCGCGATGTCCTTGGCCTGCAGCACGCAGCGCTTGGCCGGGCCGTCCATGTGTTCCACCAGGTCGCCCTGCAGGGTGCCGGCCAGCAAGGCCTGCTGCTGCTCGACGAAGGCCCGCGCCGCGGCATTGGTCAGGTGCTCGATGGCCTTGCCGCGCAGAATCGCCAGCTTGCGCCGGCGCGAGTCCTGGGGGCCGAGCTGGCGATAGGTTTCCGGCAGGTCGTCACCCACCAGCCCGAGGAGCAGGGCTTCCACTTCCGGATAATCCAGCAGGTCCATTTCCAGGCCGTCTTCCAGATCGATCAGGGCATAGCAGATATCGTCTGCCGCCTCCATCAGGTAGACCAGCGGATGGCGCGCCCAGCGCTGCTCGTCCAGCAGCGGCAGGCCGAGCTTGTGGGCGATCTGCTCAAGCAACGGCAACTCGCTCTGGTAGCAGCCGAACTTGTGTTTCTTGTAGCCCAGGGAGTCGGCGTGGCGGGCGGTCCAGGGGTATTTCAGGTAGGTGCCGAGGGTGGCGTAGGTCAGCCGCGTGCCGCCGTCGAACTGGTGGTACTCCAGCTGGGTGAGGACGCGGAAACCCTGGGCATTGCCTTCGAAATTGAGAAAGTCGCCGCGCTCGGCGTCGCTCATCGCGTCGAGCCAGCCACGCCCGGCGGCCTGCTGAAACCAATGGCGGATGGCGTCCTCACCGGAATGGCCGAACGGCGGGTTGCCGATGTCATGGGCCAGGCAGGCGGACTGCACGACCATGCCCAGGTCGCTCGGCTCGCACCAGTCCGGCAGGGACTCGCGCAAGGTCTCGCCGACCCGCATGCCCAGCGAGCGGCCGACGCAACTGACCTCCAGGGAGTGGGTCAGGCGGGTGTGGATATGGTCGTTGCTGGTGACCGGATGAACCTGGGTCTTGCGCCCCAGGCGGCGGAAGGCGCCGGAAAAGATGATGCGGTCGTGATCCTTGTGGAACGGGCTGCGGCCCAGTTCCTCGGAACTGTGCAGGGGTTTGCCGAGGCGTTCGCGGGTGAGCAGGGTGTGCCAGTCCAAGGCCGGGTCTCCATAGCGTGGGGCAAGGGCCTAGCTTCCCGTGTCGGGCCCTGTACCGCAAGCTTCCCTGTGCCGCAGATTCAAAGTCCGGCAGCGTCGAGGTCGATCAGCAGCAGGCGGCGCCCGCTGTCGAAGAACTGCCCGGCGGTCAGGCAGTACTGGTTGGTAGTGGCATCGCGGTAGGTGTTGGAGAGGATCAGGCGGCGCTCGTCCCAGCCCTCGGCGAGCAGGTGATAGAAGTACGGTCGCCACGACCAGTTGTGGCCCAGGTAGCTGGCATCGACGTGCCAGCCCTGCTGGCGCCATTCCAGGTTCGGCGTCAGTTGCGTGCCGTGGCGATCGCAGAGGAAGAAGCGCAGCAGCCAGGGGTAGGCCTTGAGGTCGGGCAGGGCTTCGATCGGCGCGTTGGCCAGCGCCCACTGTTGCAGTTGCGGCATCAGTTCCACCAGTTGCTGGCGCCGTTGCATCAGCCGCGCCCGCTCCGCCAGTTTGCCCTGCACATACTGCTCGCGCAGGCGGGCGAAGCGGTTGGCGAAATTCTGCGCCGGGAAGAAGCCTGGCTGGGCTCCGGCGAAGAGAAAGCCTTGCAGATAGCGGGCGCCGCATTCCAGGGCGAAATTCAGTTCCGCCTCGGTTTCCACGCCCTCGGCGATGATCCAGCAACCGGTGCGTTCGGCCATCTGCGCCAGGGCCTTGACCACTTCGCTGCTCGGGCCCCCACGGGCGGCACTCTGGAACAGACGCATATCGAGCTTGAGGATGTCCGGTTGCAGCGACAGCACCCGGTCCAGTTGCGAGTAGCCGGCGCCGAAGTCATCGATGGCGACCCGCGCGCCCGCCTCGCGATATTGCTTGACCACGGCGGCCAGGCGCTCGCGGTCGCCGCCGGTTTCGGTGATCTCGAACACCACCCGACGCGGGTCGATGCCCTGCTGGCTGAGCTGCGTAAGGCTGGGCAGTGGTTCGCCGGGTTGCAGCTCGCTGACCCAGCGCGGCGAAATGTTCAGGCTCAGGAACCAATCTTCCGGGGCCTGGTGAAATTGCTTGAAGGCCTGTTCCCGCAGGGTCCGGTCGAGTTTGAGCAACTCGGCGGAGGGGATGCTCGGATCATTGAACAACGGTCCTACCGAACGTAGCTGGCCATCGCTGCGGCGCAGGCGCCCCAAAGCTTCGACGCCAGCGATACGGCCAGTGGCGGTGTCGATGAACGGCTGGAAACAGGCGAGCGGTTGCTCGACGGACACGGCGACTCCTTGTTGTTCTAGACGCTGGAGGCGGTCAGGCGACCGCCCGGTCATCGTTCTGCAAGAATGCCGCCAGTTCCGTTCAGGGGCGCCCTTGGGGTGGCTGCATGAACAGCCGGATAAGTGGCAATAGGCTACCAGCGAGTTTGGTCAGTCGGCTCAGGTTGCCGCTGCGCGCACCTTTGCCGGTGATGAAGCCGAGCAGGACTACGGCACCGATGCCCCATAGCGGCGCATGCTTGATGCCAAGGCCGCCTTGCAGGCCGCTGTGCAGGCTGTCGCCCATATTGCGCAGGCGGCTCAGCGGCTGCAGGGCCTGATGGGCTTCGTTGCGGATTTCCTGGCGGTGCATTTCCATGCGCAGACGCACCAGGGCCTTGCGCAGTTCGCGGCGGTCATTGGTCTTGGGCAGTTCAGGCAGGCTCATGGCAACAGGCGCTCCCGGTCCTTGGCGAGTTCTTCGAGGGTGGCGCTGAACGGCGACAGCTCATCATGCACTGCGGCCTTCAGGCGCACACCGCAGAACAGCGCGGCAGCACCGTAGAACACACAGAGGCCGATGATCCCGGCCAGGCGATAACTGTCCCACAGAAGCACCAGCAGCAGCGCCGACAGCGCGGTCAGCAGGAGCAGGGCGAAGACCAGCGCCAGGCCGGCGAACAGCAGCAGGTTGAGGGTGCGGGCCTTCTGCTCCTGCAGTTCGATACCGAACAGTTCCACATGGCCGTGCAGCAGGCCGAGGATGGCAGCGCCCAGGCGCCGGGACGACGAACCGGGGGTTTGGTTTTCCATGACCCGCCCTCAGCGCCGACTGGCCAGCAGACCGATCAGGAAGCCCACGCCGGCAGCGATGCCGATGGATTGCCAGGGGTTGTTCTGCACGTAGTCCTCGGTCGAGGTCAGCGCTGCCTGGCCGCGTTCGCGCAGGTCGCTGTTGGTCTGTTGCAGGGTTTCGCGAGCGCGCAGCAGGCTGTCGTGGATCTGCGCTCGCAGCTCATCGGCCTGGTCGCCGGCAAGGGTGGCGGTGTGTTCGAGCAGTTTTTCGGTATCGCGCACCAGGGTCTGGAAATCCGCCATAAGGATTTCCTGGGCGGTTTGTGCCTGTTTGCTGGCCATGAGGTTCTCCATGAAAGGTTGGCAATTGGAATTTCGAGTGTAGGGCGTCGCTGAAGGTTCAGTAAGAAGGTACTGGTACAGCAATTGCTTCGCAGTGGTGCGCCTGGCTTGGCGCCTGCGCCGTTTGCGGGCGCGGGGCTGTCTGGCCGGGCGTTCAACCATAACC
Source organism: Pseudomonas sp. FG98 (assembly GCF_057808595.1). NCBI lineage: Bacteria > Pseudomonadati > Pseudomonadota > Gammaproteobacteria > Pseudomonadales > Pseudomonadaceae > Pseudomonas > Pseudomonas sp. FG98. The sequence continues at coordinate 11,143 of NZ_JBMDIJ010000124.1, forward strand.
CAATTCAATACAAACCCCGGAAAAATCACCTCGCACGGGTTGCCGCACCCCAGGGAAGGGCACCTGATTGATCCAGTCTGGTGCATTAAGGACGGCTCTCGAACTGCTTTGGTGCTTTTTTATTGCTGCAGGTCTGCCGACTTCATGGAAAATTTGCAAAGCGCCGTGGACACCCTGGTCCAGGGCTCCAATACCCTGTTCATTCTCCTCGGCGCGGTCATGGTCCTGGCCATGCACGCCGGTTTTGCCTTCCTCGAAGTGGGCACCGTGCGCCACAAGAACCAGGTCAATGCCCTGTCGAAGATCCTCAGTGACTTCGCCGTTTCGACCCTGGCCTATTTCTTCATCGGCTACTGGCTGTCCTATGGCACCCATTTCCTGCACCCGGCGGCGACCCTCGGCGCCGAGCACGGCTATGGCCTGGTGAAGTTCTTCTTCCTGCTCACCTTCGCGGCGGCGATCCCGGCGATCATTTCTGGCGGCATCGCCGAGCGTGCACGCTTCGCCCCGCAACTGTGCGCCACCTTGCTGATCGTCGCCTTCGTCTATCCGTTCTTCGAAGGCATTGTGTGGAATGGCAACTTTGGAGTGCAGGCCTGGCTGACCGCGACCTTCGGTGCGCCGTTCCATGACTTCGCCGGCTCCGTGGTGGTGCACGCCATGGGCGGCTGGCTGGCGCTGGCGGCGGTGCTGCTGCTTGGCCCGCGCAATGGTCGTTACCGCGAAGGGCGACTGGTCGCTTTCGCGCCGTCGAATATTCCGTTTCTTGCCCTGGGTTCGTGGATCCTGATCGTCGGCTGGTTCGGCTTCAACGTGATGAGCGCCCAGACCCTGGGCGCGGTCAGCGGCCTGGTGGCGGTCAACTCGTTGATGGCCATGGTCGGCGGCACCGTCGCCGCGCTGCTGGTCGGGCGCAACGACCCGGGCTTCCTGCACAACGGCCCGCTGGCCGGACTGGTAGCGATCTGCGCCGGTTCCGACCTGATGCACCCGGTTGGCGCGCTGGTGACTGGCGCGGTGGCCGGTGCGCTGTTCGTCTGGTGCTTCACCGCCACCCAGAACCGCTGGAAGATCGACGACGTGCTGGGTGTCTGGCCACTGCATGGCCTGTGCGGGGTCTGGGGCGGGATCGCCTGTGGCATCTTCGGCCATGAAGTGTTCGGCGGGCTTGGCGGGGTCAGTCTCGCCAGCCAGTTGATCGGTAGCCTGGCTGGCGTGGTTGTCGCGTTGGTCGGCGGTTTCGCCGTTTATGGCGTGATCAAGCGCGTCCATGGCCTGCGCCTGAGCCAGGAGCAGGAGTACTACGGCGCCGACCTGTCGATTCACAAGATCGGCGCTACCAGTCAGGACTGAGGGCGGGGGGGCAAGGCCGCCTGTCTTGATATTTGCGGTGTTCCTGAGATCGAGCGCCGCCCGCGCGGCGCATCGCCGGCAACGCCGGCTCCCACATTT
>NZ_JBMDIJ010000125.1:0-12532 GCF_057808595.1 Pseudomonas sp. FG98
TTGCGGGTCTGTGTTGTTCTTGCCGGCCTCATCGCTGGCAATGCCAGCTCCCACACTATCCGCGCCGGAAACAGATACTGTGGCTGCCCCGGAACCCTGTGGAAGTCGGCTTGCCGACGATGACGCCAGCAGTCACAACACCACAATCAACCCACCGATGTACCCGGCGCCAGTTCACGCCCAGCCACCACCTGCCCCTCCTCCAGCAACTCCCCCTCCCACTTCGCCACCACCGCCGTGGCAATCGAATTGCCCACCGCATTGGTCGCCGAACGCCCCATATCAAGGAAAGTATCGATGCCCAGGATCAACAGTAGCCCCGCCTCGGGAATGTCGAACTGCACCAGCGTCGCGGCGATCACCACCAGGGAGGCCCGCGGCACCCCGGCCAGGCCCTTGGAGGTCAGCATCAGGGTCAGCAGCATGAGGATCTGCGTGCCGAGGGACATTTCGATGCCGTAGGCCTGGGCGATGAACAGCACGGCGAAGGTGCAGTACATCATCGAGCCGTCGAGGTTGAACGAGTAACCCATGGGCATCACGAAACTGGAGATCTTGCGCGACACGCCAAAGCGGTCCAGCGCCACCAGCAGCTTGGGGTAGGCCGGGCTGGAGGATGTTGGCCATGGCCAGGCCCACCGCCAGTGACAGCAATGAGGCGGTCATGAACCACAGCATGGCCTTGCCGAATACCCGCCCCACCGCGCCGGCATCCCCCATATGGGCGATACCGACCACCAGGGTGGAAAACACCAGCGGGCCGATCAGCATCTTGATCAGCCGCAGGAACACGTCGGAGACGATCGAAAGTCACGTGCCGTCGCCGACACGATCGGGCACGCTAAATCCGCAGCCTGACTGCGACCAAGAGCCCTGCCGGCCTATCAGTTATGCGCCCTGGCGATAGCTCGCCAGCTATGCCCAACCGGCATATCTCAAAGAGAAAAACGGTAGTCGTCCCGGCCTCCCGTTCACCCCATGATGGGTCGAAACAAAAGCAGCACGGGAGCTACCCATGTCATCGCAAGAAACCGAACAAAGCTGGCAGGAAGACGTGTTCCGCGTCCTCAAGGCCCACGATGTGAAGCACGTCGTGTTCGTCCCGGACGCCGGCCATTCCGCCGCCATCCGCATGTCCTACGCCGACCCGGAGATCAAGGCCGTGGTCCTCACCACCGAGGAAGAAGGCATCGGCTACCTGGCCGGCGCCTGGCTCGGCGGCGAGCGCGGCGCGCTGCTGATGCAGTCCAGCGGCGTCGGCAACTGCATCAACACCCTGGCCCTGCAGAACTGTGCCGGCTTCCCCCTGCTGATGGTGGTGACCATGCGCGGCGACTGGGCCGAGTTCAACGCCTGGCAGAACCCCATGGGCCAGGCCACCGAAGCCTCGCTGAACCTGATGAAGGTGATGACCTGGCGCGCAGACAAACCCGAGGACGTCGCCCCGCTGCTGCACGGCGCCGCCACCATGGCCTTCAACGGCGATTCCGCCACTGCCCTGCTGCTCGGCCAGCGTCTGATCGGAGAGAAAAAATGGGTCAAGTAAGCGCCAGCCACACCCTGTGCCGCCGCGAAGTGGTACGCACCCTGCTCGCCGACCGCCAGGACCTGCTGGTGGTCACCGGCCTGGGCTCTGCGTCCTACGACGTGATGGCCGCCGGCGACCACGACAACAACTACTACCTATGGGCCGCCATGGGCAGCGCCATCACCGTCGGCCTCGGCCTGGCCAACGCGCAGCCGGACAAATCGGTGGTGGTGATCACCGGCGACGGCGAGCTGCTGATGGGCTTCGGCGCCCTGGCCACCGTGGCCCTGCAGAAGCCCGCCAACCTGACCATCGTGGTGCTCGACAACGGCCACTTCGGCGAGACCGGCATGCAGGTCAGCCATGCCGGCTTCGGCATCCAGCTCGACCAGGTTGCCCGCACCTGCGGCTTCAGCTGGACCGACGAAATCCATGCCATGGACGGTGTGCACGACCTGCGCGAACGCTTCGCCAGCCGCGCCGGGGTCAAGCTCGCCACCGTCAAGATCAAGGCCGAGAACCCGCCACGGGTGCTGCCGCCGCGCGACGGTTTCTACATCAAGAACCGCTTCCGCGCCGCCCTGGGCTTCCAGCCCACCTGACCGTGCAACGGCAGGTCCGTGCGCCGAGCCACGACAAGGCGCGCGGGCCCGCCAGCCCTGGAGAACAATAATGAGCGACTACAACAGCGAAGAACTCACTGCCATCCGCGACGGCGTGCGCGCCCTCTGCGCGGAATTCCCTGCCGAATACTGGCGCAAGATCGACGAGGAAAAGGGCTTTCCGGAAGCCTTCGTCACGGCCATGACCGAGGCCGGCTGGCTCTCGGCGATGATCCCGGAACAGTACGGCGGCTCCGGCCTGGGCCTGGCCGAAGCCTCGGTGATTCTCGAAGAGGTCAACCGCTGCGGCGGCAACTCCGGGACCATCCACGGGCAGATGTACAACATGTTCACCCTGCTGCGTAACGGCAGCGAGGCGCAGAAGAGCTACTACCTGCCGAAACTCGCCAGCGGCGAACTGCGCCTGCAATCGATGGGCGTGACCGAGCCCACCACCGGTACCGACACCACCAAGATCAAGACCACCGCAGTGCGCAAGGGCGACAAGTATGTGATCAACGGGCAGAAGGTGTGGATCTCGCGGATCCAGCATTCCGACCTGATGATCCTTCTGGCCCGCACCACGCCGCTGGCCGAGGTGAAGAAGAAGTCCGAAGGCATGTCGATCTTCCTCGTCGACCTGCGCGAGGCCATCGGCAACGGCCTGACCGTGCAGCCGATCGCCAATATGGTCAACCACGAGACCAACGAGCTGTTCTTCGACAACCTGGAAATCCCTGCCGACAGCCTGATCGGCGAGGAAGGCAAGGGCTTCCGCTACATCCTCGACGGCCTCAATGCCGAACGTACGCTGATCGCTGCCGAGTGCATCGGCGATGGCCGCTGGTTTATCGAAAAGTCCGCGCAGTACGCCCGCGACCGCGTGGTGTTCGGCCGGCCCATCGGGCAGAACCAGGGCGTGCAGTTCCCTATCGCCGAGGCGCATATCGAGATCGAAGCCGCCGACCTGATGCGCTGGCAGGCCTGCGAGCAGTACGACAAGGGCCTGAACGCCGGGGCGGCGGCCAACATGGCCAAGTACCTGGCGGCCAAGGCCTCGTGGGAAGCGGCCAACGCCTGTTTGCAGACCCACGGTGGCTTCGGTTTTGCCAACGAATACGACGTCGAGCGCAAGTTCCGCGAGACCCGCCTGTACCAGGTGGCGCCGATCTCGACCAACCTGATCCTGTCCTATGTGGCCGAGCATCTGCTGGAGTTGCCCAGGTCGTTCTGATGGGCCCTATCGCCGGCAACGCCGGCTCCCACAGGTTCCGAGCCACACCGCGAATCCTGTGGGAGCTGGCATTGCCAGCGATGAGGCCAGAACAACCACCGCTGATGCTGAACAAAGAGAACAACACCATGCCCCAGCCCCAAGCCCCCCGCCCCCTCGACGGCATCACCGTGGTCAGCCTCGAACACGCCATCGCCGCGCCCTTCTGCACCCGCCAGCTGGCCGACCTCGGCGCCCGGGTGATCAAGGTCGAGCGCCCCGGTGTCGGCGATTTCGCCCGTGGCTACGACCAGCGGGTCAACGGCCTGGCCTCGCACTTCGTGTGGACCAACCGCTCGAAGGAAAGCCTGACCCTCGACCTCAAGCAACCCATCGCCAGCGATATCCTCGACCGCCTGCTGGAAGGCGCCGACGTGCTGGTGCAGAACCTCGCCCCCGGCGCCGCCGCACGCCTGGGCCTGTCCTTTGAAACCCTGCACCAGCGCTTCCCCCGGCTGATCGTCTGCGATATCTCCGGCTACGGCGCCGGCGGCCCCTACGAGCGCAAGAAAGCCTACGACCTGCTGATCCAGAGCGAAGGCGGCTTTCTTTCGGTGACCGGCGGCCCCGGCGACAGCGACATGGCCAAGGCCGGCTGCTCCATCGCCGATATCGCCGCCGGCATGTACGCCTACACCGGCATCCTCGGCGCCCTGCTGCTGCGCGAGAAAACCGGCGAAGGCAGTCACCTCGACGTGTCGATGCTGGAAAGCCTGGTGGAGTGGATGAACTACCCGCTGTACTACGCCTACGACGGCGCCCCGCCGCCACCCCGTGCCGGTGCCGCCCACGCCACCATCTATCCTTACGGGCCGTTCCCGGTGGGCGGTGGCGATACGGTGATGCTCGGCCTGCAGAACGAACGGGAGTGGCAGCTGTTCTGCGCCACGGTGCTGGAGCAACCGGCGCTGGCCGAGGACGAACGCTTCAACGCCAACTTCCGCCGCGTGGAAAACCGCGAAGCGCTGCGCGGGCTGATCGTCGAGGCGTTTTCCCATCTGAATCTTGAGCAGGTCAGCGAGCGCCTGGAGCGGGCGCAGATCGCCAATGCCCGGGTCAACGACATGCAGGGCGTATGGAACCACCCGCAACTCAAGGCCCGGCAACGCTGGCGCGAAGTGACCACACCTGCCGGCCCCGTGCCGAGCCTGCTGCCACCGGCCAGCAGCAATGCCTTCGAGCCGCGCATGGCACCCGTGCCGGCGCTGGGCGAGCACAGCGAGACGATCCTGCGGCAACTGGGCCTGTCCAGCGCGCGCATCGCCGAATTGCACGCTGCGGGGGCCATCTGATGAACAGCACAGGAGCACAAGCCATGAACACCCCGGATCCCCGTGCCTGGATCGGCCGCATCGAAGAAAGCCGCGACCAGCTCAGCCACAACCTGGTCAAGCGCATCGCCGCCACCCTTGGCGAAACCTCACCGCAGCCGGGCGAGGCCCTGCCGCCGCTGTGGCACTGGGCGTTCTTCCAGGAACCGGTGAGCGAAGACGGCCTCGGCGCCGACGGCCATCCCGCCCGGGGAGGCTTCCTGCCCCCGGCCGAGGGACGCAACCGCATGTGGGCCGGTAGCCGCCTGACATTCAGAAAGGCTTTGCGGGTCGGCGCCGAGGTGGAGCGCCTGTCGACCATCGTCAACGTCGAGGAAAAACACGGCCGCACCGGCTCGCTGCTGTTCGTCACGGTGCGCCACGAGTTGTTCCAGGACGGCGAATGCGTGTTGGTGGACGAGCAGGACATCGTCTACCGCGAGCCCTCGCCGCCCAAGCTCGGTGGTACCCAGGCGCTGCCCGAGGGCCAGTGGCGCGAGGCCGTGCAGCCCAGCCCGACCCTGCTGTTCCGCTACTCGGCGGTGACCTTCAACGGCCACCGCATTCATTACGACTGGCCCTATGTCACCGAGGCCGAGGGCTATCCGGGACTGGTGGTGCATGGTCCGTTGATCGCTACCCTGAGCCTGCGCGCCTTTGTCCGGGCCAATCCGGGGGTGACCTTGAACAGCTTCAGCTTCCGCGGCGTGCGCCCGCTGATCGCGCCAACGCCGTTCGAAATCGGCGGGCGCATCGTCGAGCCGGGCAAGGCGCAGGTCTGGGCCGGCAACGGCGATGGCAGCGCGCAATTGGGTGAAATCGGCTTTACGGGAGTTCCGGCATGAACCTGGTACGCAGTGCATTGTTCGTCCCTGCGACCCGCCCCGAGCGGATCGCCAAGGCCCTGGCCAGCGGCGCCGACCGGGTCATCGTCGATCTGGAAGATGCGGTGGAGGAAGCGCTCAAGGACCAGGCGCGGGCCAATCTCGCAGGCTTCCTCGCCGAGCAGCCAGAAGCGCGGGTTCTGGTGCGGGTCAATGCGCCGGGGCATCACGGTCATCACGCCGATCTGGCCCTGTGTCGCGAGCATGTCGGGGTCAGCGGCATCCTGCTGCCCAAGGCGGAAACCGCGGAGCAGGTCGCGCTGGCCCATGCCAGCGGCAAGCCGGTGTGGCCGATCATCGAGAGCGCTCGCGGTCTGGCGGGCGTCGCGGACCTGGCGCGGGCGCCGGGGGTGGAGCGCCTGTCGTTCGGCAGCCTCGACCTGGGCCTGGACCTCGGCCTGCGCACTGGCAGCAGCGCCGCCCTCCAGGTGCTCGACCAGGCGCGCTATGCAGTGCTGCTGCACAGCCGGGTGGCGGGCCTGGCGCCGGCGCTGGACGGGGTGTACCCCGATATCGCCGACAGCGACGGGCTGCGCGAATCGGTGCAGTTCGCTCGCGACATGGGCTTTGGTGGGGCCTTGTGCATTCACCCGGGGCAGGTGGCGGTGATCCATGCCGCGTTGCGTCCGGATGAGCAGGAGCTGGACTGGGCGCGGCGGGTCGCGGCGGCTGCGGCCGAGGGTGCCGGGGTATTCGTGCTCGACGGACAGATGGTCGATGCCCCGGTGATCGCCCGGGCCCGGGCCATCCTGCAACGGGCCGGATAGATACTCCAGGAAGCTCTGCCTATGGGAAGGCCCTTGATGACCTCATCGCCGGCAAGCCGGCTCCCACAGGATTTGTGCCCGGCACGGACCCTGTGGGAGCTGGCTTGCCAGCGATAGCGCCGCTGAAACCACAGCCAAAATTACAGGCCATGCCATGCCCCAGACCGCGACCCACACGCCGCAATGCGCCCGCTACATCCTCGACGCCGCCCGCGAGTTGCTGGCCGAAGTCGGCTACGGCGCCATGTCGATGCGCCAGTTGGCCAGCCGCGCCGGTATCCTGCCCGGCAGCCTGTACCACCATGTCGCCGGCAAGCAGGAGTTGCTGCTGTACGTGCTGCTCGACCTGCACCAGCAGCGCGACGCCGCCTGGAAAGCCCGCTCCCGCGCCACCAGCAAGGCGGGCAAGCTGCGCGCCTTCATCGCCTTCGTCCTCGACCGGCAAGCGGCCTGCCCGGCCGAGTCGCTGATCCTCGAACACGAAGCCCGCCATCTCTCCCGCGAGCAAAGCGACTGGCTGGCACGTCAAGCCCATGGTCTGTGCGGCCAGTTGCAGCGTCTGCTGGAACGCGATGGCCTGCCCCGCGCGGAGGCCCAGAGTGCCGCCGTGGCGATCATGGCCCTGCTCGGTAGCGCCCATGCCCTACGCCAGCACACCGACATCTGGACAGCATCCCGCCTGCATGCCCATTTCCACCAGCTAGCCCTGCGCCTGCTAGGTGTCGCGACCAGCACACCAGAGCCCTTATAAACATATTCGATATCCGCTTAAGGATTTCCCAGAGGCGGTCCCCACGCATTCGGCCTTAGAGTCAAACCTCGCCCCATGGCGGCCAGGTGGCTCAGCGCCAGCCATCAACGTTTTCGAAGGCTGGCGCGTTGTTCACCCTTACAAAAACAAAAGGTGAATCCGAATGCTCAATGAATCTGTCGACGTCAAGGCGTGGATCGACAACCGCCCCGTGGCGGGCTACCAGTGGCTGATCCTCGGCCTGTGTTTCCTGATCGTGCTGTTCGACGGCTTCGACGTCGCGGTGATGGGCTTTATCGCCCCGTCGCTGATGCAGGAATGGGGGCTGTCCCGCGCCGCCTTCGGCCCGGTGATGAGCGCCGGCATGGTCGGCCTGGCCATCGGCGCGCTGACCGCCGGCCCCTACGCCGACCGCCTCGGGCGCAAGAAAGTGCTGCTGATCGCGGTCACCGGCTTCGCCCTGCTCAGCCTCGGCTGTGCCTTCGCCCGCAACCCCTGGGAACTGGCCGGGCTACGCTTGCTGATCGGCATCGCCCTCGGCGCCGCGCTGCCCAACTGCACTACCCTGCTCAGCGAATACCTGCCCGAGCGCAACCGCTCGCTGCTGATCACCCTGATGTTCACCGGCTTCAACCTCGGCTCCGGCGCCGGCGGTTTCCTCGCCGCCTGGCTGATTCCGGCCCATGGCTGGCAGGCAGTGCTGCTGGCCGGGGGCATCCTGCCGCTGATGCTGCTGCCGTTCCTCTGGGCGCTGTTGCCGGAGTCGGCGCACTTCCTCGCCGTGCGCAACGCCCCGGCCAGCCAGATCGCCAAGGCCCTGGGCAAGCTCGGCGGACGCTTCGCCGCCGAGACCCGCTTCTACGTTGCCGAACCGCCGCTGCAAAACAAGGCTCCGGTGAGCCAGTTGTTCATCCCGCGCTACCGCCTGGGCACCTTGGCCCTGTGGCTGACCTACTTCATGGGCCTGCTGGTGATCTACCTGACCATGGGCTGGCTGCCGACCCTGCTGCGCGACAGCGGCCTGAGCATCGAGCGCGCCGCCACCATCACCGGCCTGTTCCAGATCGGCGGCACCGTCGGCGCCCTGGTGGTGGGCTGGATCATGGACAAGCGCAACCCCAACGGCGTGATCGCCAGCGCCTATGTGCTGGGCGGCCTGTGCATCCTGTTGCTCGGCGCCCTGAGCCTGGAATCCAGCCTGCTGGCCGTGGGCGTGCTGGCCGCCGGCTTCTGCATGAGCGGCGCGCAGACCGGCCTGAATGCCTTCGCCCCCGGCTACTACCCCACCGACTTCCGCGCCACCGGCGTAAGCTGGATGCTCGGTATCGGACGTTTCGGCGCGATCTTCGGCTCGCTGGTCGGCGGCGCGGTGCTCAGCCTGGGCCTTGGCTTACCGCTGCTGTTCACCCTGCTGGGCACTCCGGCGTTCATCGCTGCCGCGGCCATCCTCGTCAACGGCCATGCGCGGCGCCGCGCCAGCCAGGCGCTGCTGGCGCACTAACTTTCACCGATCAAGGACCTCGTCATGGCACGCATCATCGGCGGACTCGCCGTCTCCCACACCCCGACCATCGGCTTTGCCGTCGACCACGACAAGCAGGAGGAAGCCGCCTGGGCGCCGATCTTCGAGAGCTTCAAGCCGGTCCAGGCCTGGCTCCAGGCGCGTCGGCCGGATGTGCTGTTCTACATCTTCAACGACCACGTCACCTCGTTCTTCTTCGACCACTACAGCGCCTTCGCCCTGGGTGTCGACGAGCAGTACGGCGTCGCCGACGAAGGCGGCAACCCGCGTGACCTGCCGGCCATCGGCGGCCATGCGGCGCTGTCCCGGCATATCGGCCAGAGCCTGATGGCCGACGAGTTCGACATGAGCTTCTTCCGCGACAAGCCGCTGGACCACGGCTTCTTCTCACCGATGTCGGCACTGCTGCCCTGCGAAGAAGGCTGGCCGGTGCAGATCGTGCCGCTGCAGGTCGGCGTGCTGCAATTCCCGATTCCCAGCGCAGCGCGCTGCTACAAGCTCGGCCAGGCCCTGCGCCGGGCCATCGAGAGCTACCCGGAAGACCTCAAGGTAGCCATCGTCGCCACCGGTGGCGTCTCGCACCAGGTCCACGGCGAGCGCTGCGGATTCAACAACCCGGAGTGGGATGCGCAGTTCATCGACCTGTTCGTCAACGACCCGCAGCAACTGACCCGCCTGACCCAGGCCGAATACGCCCGTCTCGGCGGCATGGAAGGCGCCGAGGTGATCACCTGGCTGATCATGCGCGGCGCCCTGTCGGCCAATGTCGAGCAGCTGCACTACGACTACTACCTGCCGTCGATGACCGGCATAGCCACCCTGCTCCTGGAGAACCGTGATCGCCCGCTGTCGGCCGAGGTCAACGCCCGGCACCTGGCGCATATGGGCCATCAACTGGCCGGTGCCGAGCTGCTTGAGGGCTCCTACCCCTTCACCCTGGAGCGCAGTGCCCGCGGCTATCGCCTGAACAAGTTCCTGCATCGCATGATCGAGCCGGACTGGCGCGCGCGCTTTCTGCTGGAGGCGGAAGCCATGTACGAGGAAGCCGGGCTCAGCGAGGAAGAACGCGACCTGCTGCGCCGCCGCGACTGGCGCGGACTGATCCACTACGGGGCGATCTTCTTCGTCCTGGAAAAGCTCGGCGCGGTATTGGGCATCTCCAACCTGGACATCTATGCCGCCATGCGCGGCCAGAGCCTCCAGGAGTTCATGAAGACCCGCAACCAGCAAGTGCTGTACTCGGTCGCCGGCAAGGCCGACTGACCCTCCCCTCGCCCCGCTTGCCGGGGCGATAACCCCCTGGCGTCACCTGCCTGCGCAACCTGCGCCGGGCGGCAACGCCGTGTCCAACGCATGGAATAACAACAACAATGAACAGCACCCGCCGCTTGTCCCGCTTCAACACCCTGGCCGTCGCCTGCGCCCTGCCGCTGCCGGCCCTGGCCGCCGGTTTCATCGATGACGCCAGCAGCACCCTGACCCTGCGCAACTTCTACCTCAACCGCAACTTCGTCGACACCGCCAGCCAGGGCAAGGCCGAGGAATGGACGCAAAGCTTCATCCTCGACGCGAAATCCGGCTTTACCCAGGGCACCGTCGGCTTCGGCCTGGATGTGCTCGGCCTGTACAGCCTCAAGCTGGATGGCGGCCAGGGCACCACCAATACCCAGCTGCTGCCGGTCCACGACGGCGGCCACCCGGCCGACGACTACGGGCGCATGGCGGTGGCCGGCAAAATGCGCTTCTCCAAGACCGAACTGAAGGTCGGCGAATGGTCACCGGTGCTGCCGATCCTGCGCTCGGACGACGCCCGTTCGCTGCCGCAGACCTTCCAGGGCGCGCAGGTCACCTCGCGGGAGATCGACGGCCTGACCCTGTATGGCGGGCAAATGCGCCAGAACAGCCCGCGCAACGACGCCAGCCGCGAGGACATGTCGCTGTTCAACCGTCCGGGCTTTACCTCCGACCGTTTCAACTTCGCCGGCGGCGAGCTGCGCTTCAACCAGGAGCGCACCCTGGTCGGCCTGTGGAGCGCGCAACTGCAAGACATCTACCGCCAGCATTACCTGACCCTGCAACACAGCCAGCCCGTGGGCGACTGGGTGCTGGGCGCCAACCTCGGCTGGTTCATCGGCAAGGACGACGGTGCCGCCCGTGCCGGCGAACTGGACAACCGCACCGCCAGCGGGCTGTTCTCGGCGCGGCATGGCGGCAGCACCTTCTACCTCGGCCTGCAGAAGGTCATGGGCGACGACGAGTGGTTCCGGGTCAACGGCACCAGCGGCGGCGTGCTGGCCAACGACACCTTCAACTCCAGCTACGAGAATGCCGGCGAGCGCTCCTGGCAACTGCGCCATGACTACGACTTCGCCGCGCTGGGCATCCCCGGCCTGACCCTGATGAACCGCTACCTGCAAGGCCACGACGTGCACAACGCAAGCACCGATGACGGTCGCGAGTGGGGCCGCGAGACCGAGGTGGCCTACACCGTGCAGTCCGGCCCGCTGAAAAACCTCAACGTCAAATGGCGCAACTCCAGCCAGCGCCGCGACTGGGGCAGCGGCACCCGCTTCGACGAAAACCGGCTGATCTTCAACTACCCGTTCAAGCTGCTCTGATCCGGCAACTCGGCGACCACCTGGCGCAGGCTCGCCATCAGCGCCTCGGCCAGCGGCGAGTGCAGGCTCGCCGTGCGGCAGGTCAGGCCGATGGCGCGGGTGGTGGCGGCCAGTGCCAGGGGCAGGATGCACAGTTCGTCGCGCTCGATCTCGTGCTCCAACTGGTGCGCCGAAACGATCGCCAGCATGTCCGAGCGCAATAGCAGGCCGCGGATGATCGCCAGGTCGGCACTTTCCACCCGCGGCTGCGGCGGCGCCAGGCCCTGGGCGGCGAAGCTGTCGTCCACCAGTTGCCGCGCCGGCGATCCGGCCCGTGGCAGCACCCATTGCGCATCGGCCAGGGCCCGGGCATCCGGGCGCCGGCCATGCAGCGGATGCTCGCGGCGCGCCAGTACCACCATGTTCTCCGACCACAGCGCCTCGCCGCTCAGGTCGCTGGCGTAGCTGCTGCCGCGCAGTGCGCCGAAGATGAAATCCACATCCCCCGCCCGCAGCTCGGTGGCCAGCAGGTCGAACGGGCTCTCGTTGGTGATCACGTGGATGCCGGGGTGTTCGGCAAGCAGGCGGACGATGGCTTCGGGCAGGATCCGCGTGCGCCCCAGCGGCAGCGCGCCGACCTGGACCACGCCCTGGAGCGTGCCGCGCAGGGCATCCAGGTCGGTATCGATATGACGCAGTTCATTCAGTGCCCGGCGGATCGGGAAGACGATTTCCTGGCTCGCCCGGGTCGGTTGCAGGCCCCGTGGCGTGCGCTCGAACAAGGCCTGCCCGGCGCCTCCTTCCAACACCTTGAGCGCGGCGCTGACCGCCGGCTGGCTGAGGCCGAAATGGCTGGCGACGGTCTGCATATGGCGGCTTTCGCAGAGCTTGGCGAACACCTGCAGGCGGCGGGCCTGGAACAGGTACAACGGCTCGATATCCGCGGCGGCACCGAGCAGGCGCGGCACCGTATCCAGTTCCGCCAGCACCCTGCGCGCCCGGGGCAGTACATGCTCGCCCTGGGTGGTCAGGCGCATGCCATTGGCGTGGCGCTCGAACAGCGGCACGGCGAGGCGCGCCTCCAGCTCGGAAATGGCCCGGGTCACCACCGACTGGGCGCGGAACAGCGTCTCGCAGGCCTTGGAGACGCTGCCCAGGTCGGCGACCCGGACGAAGGCGCGGACCTGCATCAGGTTGATTGGTTCGTCGGTTGGCATGTGCCGTTCGCCCCCTTCCAATTGGTCGATGTGGAACCTGTGGGACTATGCGCGTGACTTGGCTCAGCCGCAATAAGCAAA
>NZ_JBMDIJ010000126.1:0-12436 GCF_057808595.1 Pseudomonas sp. FG98
GGCGCGAGCCGCGATCCAGAGGCCTCCTCGCCTTGTGAAATGAAAAATATCAGCCATCCTTGCCCGGCCGGTCTTCGTGTCGTCCGCTCTGGCCGTGCCACGGACGAGGGTGATGTGCAAATCACACTTTAGAGGGATCAAGCACTACTACCTGCTGGCTATAGTCGGGTCAGGGGATTTTGAGGAATGGGGAAAGCGCACGAGCGCAACCGACACGCCCTGCCAGTCTGGCGACCAATCGGCCTCGTTTCTTTGAAGGACTCACTGCCATAAAAATAAAGTACATGGAGTAGCGTCGATGACATCAGTAAATCTGTTCTGGCGCCGGGCGAAACTGCCCCTGGCCGTCAGCCTCGCTTCTACGCTTGCAAGTCCTGCATTCGCGGTCAGTTTCAACATCGGGGAGATCGAGGGGAGTTTCGACTCGTCGCTGTCGGTCGGGGCCAGCTGGTCCACCGCCAGCCCGAACAAGAACCTGATCGGGGTGAACAACGGCGGCAAGGGCCTGTCGCAGACTTCCGACGATGGTCACCTCAACTTCAAGCGCGGTGAAACCTTCTCGAAGATCTTCAAGGGCATCCACGACCTCGAACTCAAGTACGGCGATACCGGCGTCTTCGTCCGGGGCAAGTACTGGTACGACTTCGAACTGAAGGACGAACACCGCGAGTTCAAGGACATCAGCGACTCCAACCGTAAGGAAGGCGCCAAGTCTTCCGGCGGGCAGATTCTCGACGCATTCGTGTACCACAACTACTCCATCGCTGATCAGCCGGGCTCCGTGCGCTTGGGCAAGCAGGTGGTGAGCTGGGGTGAAAGTACCTTCATCGGTAGCGGCATCAACGCCATCAACCCGATCGACGTATCCGCGTTCCGTCGTCCGGGCGCCGAGGTCAAGGAAGGCCTGATCCCGGTCAACATGTTCTATATCTCCCAGAGCCTGACGGACAACCTGTCGGCCGAGGCGTTCTACCAGTTGGAGTGGGACCAGACCGTGGTGGACAACTGCGGGACGTTCTTCTCGCAGCCGGACATCATCGCCGACGGTTGCACCGATAACCTGCGGGTCCTTTCCAGCAGCCGTTCGCTGCCTGCCCTTCAGGTTGCAGGACTGCGCGCCGCAGGAATCGATATCAATGAAGAGGGCGTCAAGGTGGGCCGCGGTCCGGACCGCGATGCTCGCGACAGTGGGCAGTTCGGTGTTGCCTTGCGCTACATGTTCGAACCGTTGAACACCGAGTTCGGCCTGTACGCGATGAATTATCACAGCCGTGCACCGATTTTCAGCGCTACCGGTGCGTCCCAGGCGGCATACACTGCTGCGGCAGCGTCTGGGGCTGCCGCGCCGATTATCGTTGCAGGCAACTCGAAGTACTTCGTCGAGTACCCTGAGGATATCCGCCTGTACGGGCTGAGTTTCTCCACCACCTTGCCTACAGGTACCGCATGGAGCGGTGAGATCAGTTATCGCCCCAACGCTCCAGTCCAGTTGAACACTACTGACATCCTGTATGCCGGTGTACGCAGGCTTGGTGGGGTGTATGCCAACGCATCACTGCTTAATGGCGCTCCAGGTGAAGACCTGCACGGCTATCGCCGCAAGGAAATCACCCAGTTGCAAACCACGTTCACTCACTTCTTCGACCAGGTCATGGGCGCTAGCCGAATGACAGTGGTAGGTGAGGTCGGCATGACGGTGGTCGGTGGCCTGGAAAGCAGCGACAAGCTCCGCTATGGCCGGGATCCTATCTTCGGACCTGGTCCTCTTCCGGCTACCGGCCCAGCCAATACCTGCTCGGCGATCCTCAACACCGGAACCATCGCTGGTGCTGGGGCTGGGGCATCTACCGATAACCGCAGCCGCTACTGCGAAGACGACGGATATACCACCCGCACCTCCTGGGGTTACCGCGCCCGCGTTATCTGGGACTACCCGGATGTATTCGCCGGCATCAACCTCAAGCCGAGCGTTGCCTGGTCCCACGACGTCGACGGTTACTCGCCAGGCCCAGGCGGCAACTTCGAGGAAGGCCGCAAGGCGGTCAGCCTTGGTCTCGAGGCCGACTACCTCAACACCTATACCGCCAACCTGTCGTACACCAACTTCTTCGACGGCAAGTACACCACCGTGGATGACCGCGACTTCGTCGCCCTCAGCTTCGGCGTGAACTTCTAAGCGCATTATTCAGGAAGAAGCACATGACCATGAAAAGCACCAAGACTTTGCTGAAAGCCGGCGTACTGGGCCTGTCCCTGCTGGCAAGCAGCGTGATGGCCGCGGTTTCCGCCGATGAAGCCGCCAAACTGGGCACCACCCTGACCCCGATGGGCGCGGAAAAGGCCGGTAACGCCGATGGCTCCATCGGCCCGTGGGAACCATTGTCGAAAACCGCCGGTACTGCCGATGCCCGGGGTTTCCTGTCCGACCCTTACGCTGCCGACAAGCCACTGTTCACCATCACCGCGGCGAACGTCGAGCAGTACAAGGACAAGCTGTCCCCTGGCCAGATCGCCATGCTCAAGCGCTACCCGGACACCTTCAAGCTGCCGGTGTACAAGACCCACCGCGGTGCCACCGTACCGGATAGCGTGTTTGCCGCCATCAAGAAGAACGCCACCGCGACCACCCTGGTCGAGGGCGGCAACGGCCTGAACAACTTCCAGGTCGCCGTGCCGTTCCCGATTCCGAAAAGCGGTGTCGAGGTGATCTGGAACCACATCACCCGCTACCGCGGCGGCAGCGTGGCCCGGCTGGTAACCCAGGCCACGCCACAGGCCAATGGCAGTTACAGCCTGGTGTACTTCTCGGATCAGTTCGTCTTCCGTGACCAGATGAAGGACTTCGATCCGGCCAACCCGGGCAACGTGCTCTTCTACTTCAAACAGGAAGTGACCGCGCCGGCGCGTCTGGCTGGTACCGTGCTGCTGGTCCACGAGACCCTCGACCAGGTCAAGGAACCGCGCAAGGCGTGGCTCTACAACGCTGGCCAGCGTCGAGTACGCATGGCGCCGCAAGTGTCCTACGACGGTCCGGGTACCGCCGCCGACGGCCTGCGGACTTCCGACAACCTCGACATGTACAACGGTGCGCCGGACCGCTACGACTGGAAGCTCGAAGGCAAGAAGGAGATGTACATCGCCTCCAACGCCTACAAGCTGGACTCGCCGACCCTGAAGTACGACGACATCATCAAACCGGGCCATATCAACCAGGACCTGGCCCGTTACGAGCTGCGCCGTGTCTGGCACGTGGTCGCCACCCTGAAACCGGGCCAGCGCCACATCTACGCCAAGCGTGACTTCTACATCGACGAGGACACCTGGCAAGCGGCGGTGATCGACCAGTACGACGGTCGTAACCAACTGTGGCGTGTGTCCGAGGCCCATGCCCAGGACTACTACGACAAGCAGGTACCCTGGTACACCCTGGAAGCCATCTACGACCTGCAATCGGGCCGCTACCTGGCACTGGGCATGAAGAACGAGGAGAAAAAATCCTACGACTTCGGCTTCACTGCCTCCAAGGCAGACTTCCAGCCTGCCGCCCTGCGTCAGTCGGGTGTGCGCTAAGGTCTGAGCAATTCCGTGTGATCCCCCAGAACGCCCCGGCTTGCCGGGGCGTTTTGATTTTCAGCGGCTCCCAGCCTGGATCTTGCGGCCGACCCATAACCCTGTGGGAGCCGGCTTGCCGGCGATGAGGCCACCAGAAACACCATCGACTTTTCCGCCTGTGTGCGTCATCCCTTGTCCCCCGTCACTGTTGTCTTTGTTGCTTCTTGTTGTAGTCTTTTTTTCCTTTCCTGCGGCAATCGCCTTCAAATGTGCCGGTTAAACCGCTAGTCTCCGGCAATCCCTGTCGCCGAGATTTTTACCAAACGAGCCGGCCATGACCGATCTGTCCAGCACGCAAGGGTTCCCCGGCCAGACCGTGTCTGCGCTGGAAGGGCGTTTCTACCGGCCGCCGCTGCCCGACGGGCATGTGCCGCGGGTACGCCTGTGCCAGCGCCTGCAGGCCGGACTCGGCGGCCGCCTGTTGCTGGTCAATGCCCCGGCCGGATTCGGCAAAAGCTCCCTGGCCGTGGAGTTCTGCCAAAGCCTGCCCGCGCAATGGCGCAGCCTGTGGCTGGGCCTGAGCAAGCGCGACGCCGATCCCGGGCGCTTCCTCGAACGCCTGCTCGAAGGCCTCCAGCAGCATTGCCCGAGTCTCGGCGCCCAGGCCCTCGGCCTGCTGAAGATGCGCCAGCGCCACCAGCCCTTTGCCTTCGAGGAATGGCTCGACGGCCTGCTCGACGAGCTGGCGGTCCATCTGCAAGGCGGCGCGCCGATCCTGCTGGTTCTCGACGACTACCACCTGGCCCAGGGCCCGGTGCTTGACCGCTGCCTGCAATTCTTCCTCAATCACCTGCCGCCGGGCCTGGTGCTGCTGGTCACCAGCCGCCTGCGTCCCGACTGGCACCTGGCGCGCCTGCGTCTGTCGCGGCAACTGCTGGAGCTGACCGAGCAGGACCTGCGCCTGACCCCCGACGAGTCCTTCGCCGTGCTCGGCCAGCACCCCACGCTGCTGCGTGGCCAGGCGCTGGACAACCTGGTCCAGCGCAGCGACGGCTGGGTTGCCGGGCTGCGCTTCTGGCTGCTGGCGGCCAACGAATCCGGAGCCGACAACCACCTGCCCCAGGCCTTGCACGGTGGCGAAGGCCTGATCCGCGACTACCTGCTGGAAGAAGTCATCGACTGCCTGCCGCCGGACGTGCAGGCCTTCCTCAACGACACCGCCTGCCAGGACCGCTTCTGCGCCGACCTCTGCGACGCTCTGCGCGAAAGCCACGACAGCGGCGAGATCCTGCGCTTCCTGCAGTCGCACCAGGTCTTCCTCGTGCCGCTGGACGAGCACGGCTACTGGTTCCGCTATCACCACCTGTTTTCCGACCTGTTGCGCACCCGCCAGGCCAGCCTGCCGCTGTCGAGCCTGCACCTGCGCGCCTGCCGCTGGTTCCATAGCCAGGGCCTGCTCGACGAAGCGGTGGAGCAGGCCCTGCGCGCCGGGCACCTGGACGTCGCCGCCAACCTGGTGCAGAACCTGTCGGAAGAACAACTGCTGGCCGAGCAGAACGTCGGCATGCTGTTGCGCTGGAAGATGGACCTGCCCGACAGCCTGCTGATCAGCACCCCGCGCCTGATCGTGCTGTACAGCTGGGCCCTGGGCCTGGCTTGCCAACTGGACGCCGCCGAGGAGCTGGCCAGCCATCTCAGCCGCTTCCTCCCGGCGCCTTCTGCCACTGCGCAGAAATCCATGCTTGCCCAATGGCTGGCGCTGAGCGGGATCATCGCCCGCGGCCGTGGCGATCGCGAACGGACCCGTTCCTATTGCGAGCAGGCCCTGCAAAGCCTGCCGCACAAACGCTACGGCCAGCGCCTGATGTGCTTGTCGACCCTGTCCAACCTGGCCATTGCCGATGCCGATTTCTGGCGTGCCCGGGGCTGGAACCGCGAGGCCCTGGAGCTGGCGCAGCGGGTCGGCAATCCGTTGTTCGAGGCCTTGACCCATTACGACCGCGCGCGGGTCCTGCATGCCCGCGGCGAAGCCCTGCGCGCCATGGACGAAGTGCGCCAGGGCCTGCACCGCCTGCGCGGCCTGTCGTCGCAACGGCTGTATGCGGTACGCGCGCGACTGATGCTCTACGAGGGTTACCTGCTGGTCGGCCGCCTGCAATCGGAAGCCGGCCGCAGCCGCCTGCGTGCCGGGCTGATCGAAGCCCGGGCCTGCCGCGATATCAGCGTGCTGATCGGCCATTGCGCCCTGGCCACACTGGACGGTCGCGAAGGGCGCTTCGCCGAAGCGTTCGCCGAACTCGCCGAAGCCGAGCGGCTGATGCATATCTGGGACGTGCCGCCGATCTTCTACCTGGCGATGATCACCCTGGTGAAATGCGAGCTGTGGCTGGCCCAGGGCCGTAACGACCTGGCCGAGTCCTGGCTGCTGCGCCTGAGCCAGACCTACGGCGGCCAGCAGGCTGCAGCGGCCCCCGAGTTCCATCCGTTGCTGCCGTTGCATATCGAATTGCAGCAGGCCTTGCTGGAGCAGGCCCAGGGCCGGATCACCCAGGCCGGGCAGCGCTTGCAGGCGCTGGTCAATCGCGGGCAGGCCAGTGGCGGGCAATTGCTCTGCGTGACCGCCCTTTGCCAGCAGGTCGGCTTGCTGTTGGCCCAGGGCGAGCAGGGGGACGCCCGCGAACGTCTGCTCCAGGCGCTCGAAGCGGCGCGGGGCGGGGTGTTGCAACCCTTCCAGCGGCTGTTGGCCGAGCACCCCGACTGGTTGCGCGAGCAACTCCAGGCCCAGCCGGCGAGCCCGGTGCAGACCAGTTTGCTGGGGCTGTTGCCGACCCAGGAAATCGCCAGCGCGGACACCCTCAGCGCCCGTGAGCATTCGGTGCTCAAGCTGATTGCCCAGGGCTGCTCCAACCAGGAAATCAGCGAGCAACTGTTCATCTCGCTGCACACCGTCAAGACCCACGCCAGCCATATCAACAGCAAGCTCGGGGTCGAACGCCGCACCCAGGCGGTGGCCCGGGCCAAGTCGCTGGGGCTTTTGTAACAGGCTTATACTCCGCTTTCTGTGCAACCCCATCGCTGGCAATGCCAGCTCCCACAGGTTCAGCGTTGCACGCGATCCCTGTGGGAGCCGGCATTGCCGGCGATGAGGCCCTCAGCAACACCCAGAATCCCAAGGAAGTGTTACCCACCTGATCTGGCGCAGGTCTTGCTTGTATCGAATACCCGAACCGGAGCCGCCGATGAGCACAATAAAAACCGCCCCGACCTCGAACCCACGCCTTGCCCGGGAACGCCTGTCCATCGAGGGCCAGTTGCCCGACGGTTTCCTGCGTGCCGAAATCGATGCTTCCTGGCGCCGCAGCCTGGGCCATGGGGTCACCGGTAACGCCGGCCAGGAAATCGCCCTGACCTCCGCCGCCAGTCTCGAATTGCTGCTGGCCAACAACCGCCCGCTACTGGACGCCGCCACCGCCGAGCTGGACTACCTCGGCGCCCGCCAGGGCCAGGACAGCCTGGTGATCCTGGCCAATGCCGATGCCACCATCCTCGCCATCCAGGGCCAGTCCACCGTGCTCAAGCAGCGTGGGCTCGGCGATATCACCCCTGGCACCTGCTGGAGCGAAGAGGCCCGCGGCACCAACGCCCTGGGTACGGCGCTGGTGGAAGCGCGCACGGTGCAGATCGACTGCGGCGAACACTTTCTCGAACGCCTGAGCGACTTCTCCTGCACCTCGGTGCCGATCCACTGCCCACAGGGCGAACTGCTCGGCGTCCTCGACCTGACCCGCCAGGGCCCCCTCGGCCGCCTGCCCGATCGCACCGCGCTGCTGGCGCTGGCGGTGATGCAGATCGAAAGCCGGCTGTTCAGGAACAGCTTCCCCGAACAGATCGTCCTGGCCTTCCACAGCCGCCGGCAGTACCTCGACTCCTGCTGGCAGGGCCTGCTCGCGGTCAGCCTCGACGGGCGCATCCTCGCCGCCAGCAACCAGGCCTGCCAGTTGCTGCGCAGCGAGCGTGCCAGCCTGGTCGGGCAACGCTGCGACAGCCTGCTCGGCCTGCGTGTCGAGCAATGGCTGGCGCGTCTGCAACAAGGCCAGGTGGACAGCGTCGAGACCGCCAAGGGCGCCTTCCACTACAAGACCCTGCATCTGCCGCAGCGCCCCCTGGCGCTGTCGCTGCCGGCGCCCGTCAGTCGCAGCGTTCCGGCCCCGACCACGCCTTCGCTGGACACCCTCGGCGCCGCCAACGCCCGTTTCGCCCGGGCCCTGCGCATGGCCCGCCAGGGCCTGGCCAACGACCTGCCGGTGGTGTTGCTGGGCGAGACCGGCAGCGGCAAGGAAGTGGTCGCCCGGGCCCTGCACCAGGAAAGCAGCCGTGCCGGCAAGCCCTTCGTCGCGGTGAACTGCGCGGCGATCCCCGAGGGCCTGATCGAGTCGGAACTGTTCGGCTACCGCGAGGGCGCCTTCACCGGCTCGCGTCGCGGCGGCATGGTCGGGCGCTTGCAGCAGGCCCATGGCGGCACGTTGTTCCTCGACGAGGTCGGCGATATGCCGCTGGCCTTGCAGGCGCGGCTGCTGCGCGTATTGCAGGAGCGCAAGGTGGCGCCGCTGGGCGCGGCCCAGGAACAGGACCTGGATATCGCCCTGATCTGCGCCACTCACCGCGACCTCAAGCGCCAGGTCCAGGACCAGCACTTCCGCGAAGACCTCTACTACCGGATCAACGGCATCAGCGTGCAACTGCCGGCGCTGCGCGAGCGCGACGACCTGCCGGCCTTGATCGACAGTCTGCTGGTGCGCCTTGGCGGCCAGGGCGTGCGCCTCTCGGACGAACTGGCGCAACTGTTCAACGGCTACCACTGGCCCGGCAATATCCGCCAACTGGAAATGAGCCTGCGCCTGCTGCTGGCGATGCGCGAGGACGGCGAACAGCTCCTCGGCCTCGATCACCTGCCGGACAACCTGCTCGACGAACTGCGCAGCGGCGAAGTACCGGCCCGCCGGGAAAGCCTGCGCGACAACCAGCTGGAACTGATCCGCCAGGCCCTCGACCGCCATCACGGCAACGCTACCGCCGCCGCCACTGCACTGGGCATCAGCCGCGCCACGCTGTACCGCAAGCTCAAGCAGATGCAGTCGTGATCCAGCGCCTGCTCAGCCGCCTGATCGAGCATCAGGACCGGCCCGCGTTGCATGACGCCCTGCACTGGCTGTACGGATTCATCCGCCCCCATCGGTTGGCCATTCTCGGCCTGCTCGGCCTGTCCATGTGCGCCACCGCGCTGGTGCTGGTGCAGCCCTGGCTGACCAAGCTGCTGATCGACGACGGCCTGCTGGCCAAGGACTTCACCACCCTGGTGCTGATCGCCGGGCTGATGATCCTGGCCGGAATCCTCGGCACCCTGCTGTCCGGGCTCAACCGCTACCTGCATACCCGCCTGTCCGGGCGCATCCTGTTCGCCCTGCGCGACGAGCTCTATCGCCATCTGCAACGCCTCTCGCCGAGCTTCTACGGGCAGCGCCGCCTGGGTGACCTGATGTCGCGGCTGGACGGCGATGTTGCCGAGATCCAGCGCTTTGCCGTGGATTCGCTGTTCTCCGCGGTGTCCAGCGTGATCGGCCTGGTCTGCGCCCTCGGCATGCTCCTGGTGCTGTCGTGGAAGCTGTCGTTGCTGGCCCTGCTGCTGATCCCGCTGGACGTGCTCTGGCTGCGCTGGATGCGGCGCAAAGTCGAGCGCGAGGTGCGGCAGTTGCGCGAGCGTTCGGCGGATGTTTCATCGTTCCTGGTGGAGACCCTGCCGGCGATGAAATTCATCCAGTCCGCAGGTCAGCAGCAGCGCGAGGCGCAGCGTCTCGACGGGCTCGGGCAGGGTTACATGAGCCAGTTGCTGCGCTTGCAGGTCACCGAGTTCTTCACCCAGGCGGTGCCCGGCACCCTGACCTCGCTGTCCCGCGCCTGCGCCTTCCTGGTCGGTGGTTACTGGGTGGTGCAGGGCACCTGGCAACTGGGCGCGCTGATCGCCTTTTCCACCTACCTGGGCATGGCGGTCGGGCCGGTGCAGAGCCTGCTCGGCCTGTACGTGGCGATGCAGCGCATGAGCGTCAGCCTAGGCCGGGTCATGGAGCTGCGCGGCGTGGCGCCGGAGGTGGACAGCCCTGCCGAGGCCCGGCCGATGCCGGCGCGGGGCGATCTGCAATTGCGCGCAGTGTGCTTCGCCCACTCGGGGCGTGCGCCGTTGTTGCAGGGGGTGGATATCGATATTCCCCATGGCCGCAAGGTCGCCTTGAGCGGCATTTCCGGGGCGGGCAAATCGACCCTGATCGACCTGCTGCAACGCTTCCACGATCCCCATTCCGGCGCGATCCTGCTCGGCGGCACGGACCTGCGCGAACTCGATCTGCACGAACTGCGTCGCCGGGTGGCGGTGGTCAGCCAGGACATCGTGCTGTTCCGCGGCAGCCTGGCCGACAACCTCGCCTACAGCGTCCCTGACGCCAGCCGCGAAGCGATTGCCGAGGTCGCCCGGCTGGCGCGACTGGACACCTTGATCGCCAGTTTGCCGGAGGGGCTGGACAGCCCGCTGGGCGAGCGCGGCCAGCAACTTTCCGGCGGACAGAAACAACGTATCGCCATTGCTCGCGCATTGCTCCAGAATCCGCTGCTGCTGGTGCTGGATGAAGCCACCTCACAAGTCGATGAAGACACGGAGCGCGAAGTGATTGCTGCAATAGACCAACTGTTTTCCGACCGGACACGGATTCTGGTCAGCCATCGTCCCTCGACCCTGGCCAATGCCGATCTGCACCTGATTCTCGAAGACGGCCAATTGCGCCTGCGGGAGGCCGGGCATGTCTGAGGTGCGCATCGGCGTGGTGGACAGCGGCGCGCCGCTGGAGCGAGTTGCCGAATCGCGACGCTTCCAGCTGGCGGCGGTCGGCGTCAGCGAACAGCCCCTGCGTGAAGATGCCCTCGGCCATGGCAGCGCGGTGGTCGACCTGATCGCCGCCGGGGCCGGTGATATGCCGATCCATGTCGCCCAGGTGTTCGACGAGCGCGGCATCACCACGGCCCTGCAAGTGGCCGCCGGGATCGAATGGCTGGTGATGCGCGGCGTGCGCCTGATCAACCTCAGCCTCGGCCTGCGCGAAGACCGCCCGGCGCTGCGTGAAGCCTGCGCAGCGGCGCAGAATGCCGGGGTATTGATCTGCGCCTCGACTCCCGCCCAGGGCGCACCGGTTTATCCCGCCGCCTATCCGGGGGTGCTGCGCATCACCGGCGATGCCCGTTGCCAGCGCGACGAATGGAGCTGGCTGGACAGCCCCCAAGCGGATTTCGGCGCCTGCGTGCGGGCCAAGGAAAGTCCGCTGTCCGGTGCCAGTTTCGGCTGTGCGGCGCTGACCGGGCAGATCGCCGCCTTCCTGCGTGACCAGCCCCATGCCACCAATGCCCTGGTCATGGCCTGGCTGCTGCACAACGCTCATTACCGTGGTCGTGAATATCGAGGACGTGCTTGAAATCCATCGTCGTACTAGGTGCCGGCCCGGCGGGCGCGGCGGTTGCCCTTGGTCTTAAGCGGCTTGGCTACAGCGTCAGCGTGGTCAGCGAATGGCGGCGTTTCGCCGCGCTCGAAGGTGTCTCGCAGCGGGTGCTCGAAGCGCTGCGCGGCGCCGGCCTGAACCGGGCGCTGGCAGTGGCGGGCGAGCCGTCGCGGCGCCATTCGCGGTGGAACAGCGAGGCGCAGAGTCGCAATGTCGAATTCCTTCTTGATCGTCCGCGTTTCGACCAGGGACTGCGGGACGACCTGCATAACGCCGGCATTCCGCTGATCGAAGCGCGCGTACTCGGTGTGCACCAGCAAGACGGGCGCAGCCTGATCGAACTGGACGGAGCGCCCTCGCTGAGCGCCGATTTCCATGTCGAAGCCCGCGGTCGTCAGGCGCCGCAGCATGATAAATCCCTTGGCCGTGCTGCCCGTGGGCCGGAGACCCTGAGCCTGCTCAACCGCTGGCAAGGCCCACCCGGCAAAAGCGCCAGTGCGGTGGAAAGCCAGCCCGACGGCTGGATGTGGATGGCCCGCCAGGCCGATGGCCGCTGCTACTGGCAATGGACCCTGGACGTGGCCGCCACGCCGCTGCCGGACAAGGCCGCATTGCTCGACTTCTGCCGTGAGCGGCGCTGGGAGTCGGTGTTGGCCCGGGCGTTTTTCGACAACGACCAGGAACAGGATCTCGAACTGCATGCCCGCAGCAGCACGGCGATCCTTACGCCAGTGTGTGGCGGGGATAACTGGCTACGGGTCGGCGATGCCGCCATGGCCGTGGACCCGCTGTCGGGCAATGGCATCTTCCAGTCGCTGTCCTCGGCGTTGCAGGCGCCGGCGGTGATCAACACCTTGCTCACCCATCCCGAACGTCGCGACCTGGCGCTGCGTTTTCACCAGCAGCGGGTCGAGCATCTGTTCTGGCGTTTTGCCCGGCTGGGGCGGGATTTCTATCTGGAGGAACGGCGCTGGGCCGAAGAGCCGTTCTGGCAGGCGCGGCGGCACTGGCCGGATGCCGAGCCGGTGCATGCCGAGGCGCGTTTTTCCGACTTGCGAATAGATCGGATGCCAGTGCTGCGCGACGGCCTGGTCGACCTCGCGCCGGTGGTGATCAGCCCCGATCAGCCGCTGGGCATCTGGCACCTGAACGGGGTGGAGCTGGCGCCATTGGTGAGCCGGCTGCAAAGCGAGCCAGCGGACCAGGTACTGGCATCGCTGAGCCCCGAACAGCAGCGCTACATCCGCAGCTGGCTGCTGAGCCAGGGCTACCGCCCATAGAACGACACTGTCCCCTGTGGGAGCTGGCTTGCCAGCGATTGCAGTAGTGTACTCACTGAAGCAATC
>NZ_JBMDIJ010000127.1:0-12406 GCF_057808595.1 Pseudomonas sp. FG98
ACCGTAATCGGTGTCCGGAAAAACTTGACCAGAACAGCTTGCCAGCGATGAGGCCATCAGCCGCCACCAATCAACCACTGACACTTCCCTGAATTGGCAGCACCAGGGTCGCCACGAACCCACCCTGTGGATGATTGGCCAGTTGCAACGTCCCGCCATGCCGCTCCGCCGCCTTGCGCGCAATTGCCAGCCCCAGGCCATGCCCCGCCGCCGTCTGCCCCGGTGCGCGGAAGAACGGCTCACCCAACTGCTCCAGATGCTCCGCCGCGACTCCGGGCCCATGGTCGCGCACGCTAAGCAGAATCTGCTCGCCATCGCGCTCCGCCGTCACCTCGATCGGCTGGCCTTCTGGGTTGAAGCGCAAGGCGTTGCGCAGCAGGTTGTCCACCGCGCGTTCCACCAGGGTCGGCCAGCCGTGCAGGTTCAGCCCCGGCACTTCCCTGAGCTTGATCAACTGCTCCGGCGCACTCAGTTGCGCGTCCTTGCACACGCCATTGACCACCGCATTGACGTCCACCGGCTCGGCATGGGCCTGTTCGGCGTCGACCCGGGCCAGCACGAGAATTTCGCTGATCAGGGCTTCCAGGCGGTCGCATTCGCGGGTCAGGCGCGGCCAGTAGGTATCGCGCTGCTCCGGTTCGGCGCGCTCGGCCAGGGCCAGGGCGATGCGCAGGCGGGCCAGGGGCGAGCGCAGTTCGTGGGAGACGTCCCGCAGCAACTGACGCTGGCTGCCGATCAGGCTCTGCAGGCGTGAGCCCATGCGGTTGAAGTCATTGGCCAGCACGCCGAACTCATCACGGCGGGCGGCCAGGCGGGCCAGGCTGTTCTGCTGGTAGCTGGTCTGCCCGAGGTCATGCACCGCGCTGCGCAGGCGGCTGAGCGGGCGGGTGATGGACAGGGTCACCAGCAAGCTGAACAGGGTCAGTACCACCAGGGCGATGCCCAGGGCGCTGAGCGGCCAGATCAGGCTGTCGCGGTGCCAGGCGTCCAGTTCCGGGTGGGGTATGCGGTAGATCAGCAGGTAGGTCTCGCCGCTGTTGGGGCTGGTGTATTCCTCGGTCAGGCGGCGCCAGGGCAATGGACGATGGTCGCTGCCCTGGCGTTGCTCGAAGACCATGGCCCGGCGCGGGAAGGTGCCAGGAACCACGGAGTCGCCGGCTTCGTTGAGCACCTGGGTGTCGATGTGATAGCGCCGCTTGCGCTGCTCCAGGTACTGCTGGGCGGCTTCCGGACCGAGGGTCTCGTAGCGCTGGGTCCAGTTCTTCGCCAGGGTGTTGAGGCCCGGATGGCGGCTGAGGATCCAGGCGTCCTGGTTGAGCATGTGCCCGAGCAGGATCGACAGGCCGGCGACCAGGGCGATGGCAAGCCAGAAGCTGGCCAGGATTCGCCAGAACAGTGAGCGCAAGGGCAGTCCCTCAAACGGCAAAGCCCGGCCTGCTTGCGCAGGCCGGGCGGGGTTCATGGATTATTGGGCCTTTTTGCCATGCTCGGCTTTCCAGGCCTGGAACTGCTGCCATTCGGCGCGGCGTTCCTCGCGTTGTTTCTTCATCTCGT
Organism: Pseudomonas sp. FG98; assembly: GCF_057808595.1. NCBI lineage: Bacteria > Pseudomonadati > Pseudomonadota > Gammaproteobacteria > Pseudomonadales > Pseudomonadaceae > Pseudomonas > Pseudomonas sp. FG98. Next base: position 1,555 of record NZ_JBMDIJ010000127.1, read on the forward strand.
CGAACTGCTTTTGCTGTTCAGGCTTGAGCAGGGCGCGGATATCGGCCTGGGTCTTGTCCTGCTTGGCCTTGAGCTCGTCTTTCATCGCCTTCTGCTCGGCGGCTGGCAGTTTGTCCAGGTAGCGTTGGGTGACGTCGCGACGGTCTTTCATTTCCTGGCCCATCAACTTGCCGATCTGCTGGCGCTGTTCGCGGGTCAGGTCCAGTTTGGCGAACGGCTCGCCGCCGCGGTGGTGTTCGCTGAAGCGTGGGCCGTGGTCAGGACCTGGGCCCGGGCCGGCTTCCGGCATGGCCATGGCGACGGTTGGCAGGGCGGCAGCGAGCATCAGGGCGATAAGGGTCTTGCGCATGGTGTATCTCCTTTCTGAAGGCCGGTCGTTACCGGATGTGGCCAGTTTATGGAGATCAAGGTCAGCGGCGGTCAGCCGACGGTAAAGCTTGGGTAAAGAGCTTCGGCGACCTGGCTGACACACCATTCAGAGGCTGTAGTAGTAGCCGCGGCTGCGCAGGGCGACGATGCGTGGACGCCCGTCCGGGTGGGGACCGATCTTCTTGCGCAGGTTGCTGACGTGCATGTCGAGGCTGCGGTCGTACAGGGTCAGCTTGCGGCCCAGGGCGATCTGCGCCAGCTCCTGCTTGTCCAGCGGCTCGCCGGGCTGGCGCAGCAGCGCTTCGAGGATGCGGCTCTCGGACAGGGTCAGGGTCAGCTCGCGCTCGTCGATCTCGACCACGCCGCGGGCCGGGCTGAAATGCAGGTCGCCGAGTTCCACCTGGGTCGGCGCCGCGGGGGCATGGCTGCGGCGCAGCACGGCGCGCAGGCGGGCGGTGAGCTCGCGGGGATCGCAGGGTTTGGCCAGATAATCGTCGGCGCCCAGTTCGAGGCCGAGGATGCGGTCCAGCGGCTCGCCACGGGCGGACAGCATCAATACCGGCAGTTCGGCGTGGTCGCTGCGCAACTGCTTGAGCAACTCAAGGCCGCTGCCGTCGGGCAGCATCACATCCAGCACCACGGCGGCGGGGGCCTGTTCGGCCAGGGCTTTGCGGGCACTGTGGCCATCGTGGCAGGCACGAACCTGGAAACCCTCCTGGCCCAGCCAGTGGGCAAGCAGTTCGCAGAGTTCCTGGTCATCGTCAATCAGTAGCAGCTCGCTCATTTCTCACTCAATTCAACCATTGCTTGCGCCGTCTGTGGCTGCCGCTGGCAAAGATACCGCAAAGCACCGCGATCAGGGCGACCCCGCCACCGGTGACGAACCACTGCTGCTGATCGCTCAGCAGGCGTGGGCTGACACTGGCCTGGGCTTCCTTGAGCGCCAGCTTCAGGCGCTGGTTTTCCTGGCGCAGGCGGGTCAGTTGTGCGCTTTCGCGTTCGTTGTCGGCGTTCTGCAGTTGCTTGACCAGGGCTTCGCGCTGGCGTTCGCTGTCCTGCAGGCGCTGCTGCAATTCGGTGATCTGGCTGCCGGCGCTCAGCGACAGCGGGGTGGATTCTTCGGCCTGGGCGATCGGGGTCAGCAACAACAGGCACAGCAGCAGGGACAACGGACCTTGACGCATCTTAACTCCTGTAATTCAAGACGAATGTTCAGGACGTTGTCGGCAGCGCGATGAGAATAATGAGCAACCACGAAGATTAAAAGCATGGACGACGCGCCGCCGCCGGGCGGCGCATCGCAGGGGTTACGGCAGGACTTGCTTGAACGGCTTGACGATGACGTTGGCGTAGACGCCGGCGGCAACGTACGGGTCGGCTTCGGCCCAGGCCTTGGCGGCCTCCAGCGATTCGAACTCGGCGACGATCAGGCTGCCGCTGAAACCGGCAGCACCCGGGTCGTTGCTGTCGATGGCCGGGTGCGGGCCGGCGAGGACGATGCGGCCTTCGGCCTTCATCTGCTGCAGGCGCTCCAGGTGCGCCGGGCGGGCTGCCAGGCGGGCGTCCAGGGAGTTGGCGACATCGGTGGCGATAATGGCGTAGAGCATGTCATTCCTCGGGTTTGGGAGTGGTGGGATCGCTGTCGTGCAGGTGCCGGGACAGGTAGACGCCCTGGGCGACCAGGAACAGTACGGTCATGCCCAGGCTGCCGAACACCTTGAAGTCGACCCAGTAGTCCTGGAAGGTGAAGGCGACGAACAGGTTGGCCGCGCCGCAGAACAGGAAGAAGACGATCCAGGCCACGTTGAGGCGGGTCCACACGGCGTCAGGCAGGGTCAGGGCGTGGCCCATGATGCGCTTGATCAGCACCTTGTCGCCGACGAAGTGACTGCCGAGGAAGGCCAGGGCGAACAGCCAGTTGACCACCGGTGCCTTCCACTTGAGGAAGGTCTCGCTGTGGAAGGCCAGGGTCAGGCCGCCGAACACCAGGCAGGCCACCAGGGTCAGCAACTGGCCTTTTTCCAGACGGCGCTGGCGGATGAACAGGGCGCCGTAGACCACCAGCGAGCTGATGATCAGCACCGCGGTGGCGCTGTAGATGCCGCCCAGGCTGAAGCTTTGGCCGGCGACCTCGACCAGGCGCGGTTCGAGCTTGTAGACGATGAAAAACAGTAACAGCGGGATGAAATCGATGAATTGTTTCACAGTGGCAGCCAGGAGCGGGATGTCCCGGCATAATAACAAACCTCAATGAGAGGAAAAGCTTCACCCCATGAATGTTGATCTGCACTGCCACAGCACCGCCTCCGACGGTTCGCTGTCCCCCACCGATCTGGTTGCTCGCGCCTATGAACAGGGCGTGCGAGTGATGGCGCTCACCGACCACGACACCCTCGAAGGCCAGGTCGAGGCCCGCCAGGCCATGCGCGAGCGTGGCATGCAGTGGGTCAGCGGGGTCGAATTGTCGTGCACCTGGGCGGGAGCGACCATTCATGTGCTGGGCTACGGCTTCCCGCTGGACGCGCCGCCGTTGCTGGAGGCGGTGGAGGCTCTGCACCGCGGCCGCTGGCTGCGTGCCGAGGAAATCTCCCGGCGCCTGGCGGCCAAGGGCATGCCCGGTGCGCTGGAAGGCGCACGGGCGATCCAGCAGGCCCTGGGCGACAGCGGCAACGCCCCGGCGCGCCCGCATTTCGCCGATTTCCTGATCAGCGCCGGGCATGTCAAGGATCGCGCCGAAGCCTTCCGCAAGTGGCTCGGCGCCGGCAAGCTGGGCGACGTCAAGCTGCACTGGCCGACCCTCGATGACACCGTCGAGACCCTGCGCAAGTCCGGCGCCTGGGTCAGCCTGGCCCATCCCATGCATTACGAACTGACCCGCAGCAAGCGCCGTCGGCTGATTGCCGACTATATTCAAGCGGGGGGCCAGGCTCTGGAGGTGGTCAATGGTATGCAACCGGCGGAACAGGTCGGTACCTTGTCCATCCTGACCCGCGAGTTCGGTCTGCTGGCCAGTGCCGGCAGCGACTTCCATGGCCCGGGCACCTGGTCGGAAATCGGTGTCTACCGGCCCCTGCCGGAGGATCTGCCACCTCTGTGGCGTCGATTCAAACATGAGCAGCCATCCGCGGACGCCTGAACAGGAAGACAACGTGAGTCAATTTTTCCAGATACACCCGGAGAATCCACAGCCGCGCCTGATTCGGCAGGCGGTGGAGATCATCCGCAAGGGCGGGGTGGTGGTGTTTCCCACCGACTCGTCCTACGCCATGGGTTGCCAGATCGGCGACAAGGGCGCCATCGAGCGGGTGCGCCGCCTGCGCCAGTTGGACAAGAACCACAATTTCACCCTGATCTGCTGCGACATGTCGCAACTGGGGCTGTTCGCCAAGACCGACACCGGCATCTTCCGCCTGCTCAAGGCCAATGTCCCCGGCCCCTACACCTTCATCCTCAACGCCACCCGCGAAGTGCCGCGCCTGCTGATGCACGAGAAGCGCCGCACCATCGGCCTGCGCGTTCCCGATCACCCGATCACCCTGGCCTTGCTCGAAGAGCTCGGCGAGCCATTGATGAGCGTGAGCCTGATCCTGCCCGGCGACGAAGAGCCGATGACCGACCCCTACGAGATGCGCCAGGTCCTGGAACACCAGGTCGACCTGATCATCGACGGCGGTTTCGGCGGCCTGAAAGCTTCCACCGTGATCAACCTGGCTGATGGCGAGCCGGAGGTGGTGCGGGTGGGCTGCGGTGATCCGGCGCCGTTCATGGTCGAAGCGTGAGCGCGGTCGAATCGATGGAGGCACCGGTCGATCCACAGGCCGGCGCCCAGCAAGAGCTGCCGCTGGTGCTGGTCTACGGCCAGGCCCTGACGGAAATGCCGGTGGACCTGTATATCCCGCCGGACGCCCTGGAAGTCTTCCTGGAGGCCTTCGAAGGCCCGCTGGACCTGCTGCTCTATCTGATCCGCAAGCAGAACGTCGACATCCTCGATATCCCGGTGGCGGAAATCACCCGCCAGTACATGGGCTATGTCGAATTGATGAAGACCGTGCGCCTGGAACTGGCGGCCGAGTATCTGGTGATGGCCGCCATGCTCGCCGAGATCAAGTCGCGCATGCTCCTGCCCCGGGCCGAGACCGCCGAGGAAGAAGAGGACGACCCGCGCGCCGAACTGATCCGCCGTCTGCAGGAGTACGAGCGGTTCAAGGCGGCCGCCGAGGATATCGACCAGCTCAGCCGGGTCGGTCGCGATGTCATCGTGCCGCGCCTGGAAGCCCCGCAGGCCAAGGCGCGCAAGCTGCTGCCGGACGTGATCATCGAGGAAGTGCTGATGTCCATGGCCGAAGTGCTGCGGCGCAGCGACCTGTTCGAGAGCCACCAGGTCAGCCGCGAGGCGCTGTCCACCCGCGAGCGCATGAGTGAAGTGCTGGAGCGCCTGCGCGGTGCCGGTTTCGTCGCCTTCGGCGAGCTGTTCAAGGCCGAGGAGGGCAAGCTCGGGGTGGTGGTGACCTTCATGGCGATTCTTGAGTTGGTCAAGGAACAACTGGTCGAACTGGTGCAGAATGAGCCTTTTGCGCCGATCCATGTCCGGGCCCGGGCAGAGTAATCCACGAGCACCTCAATGAACCTGACTGACCCCCATGACCTGGCTCCCTTGCTGGAAGCCTTTCTGTTGGCCTCTGGCAAGGCGCAATCCCTGGAACGCCTGTTAGAGCTGTTCGAGGAGGCCGAACGTCCTGAATCCGAGGTCTTCCGGCAGGCCCTGGAGATCCTTCGCGAATCCTGCGAGGGTCGCGCGTTCGAGCTCAAGGAAGTGGCGTCCGGCTACCGCCTGCAGATTCGCGAGGACTACGCGCCCTGGGTCGGCCGCTTGTGGGAGGAGCGTCCGCAGCGCTATTCCCGCGCCTTGCTGGAAACCCTGGCGTTGATCGCCTACCGCCAGCCCATCACCCGCGGCGAAATCGAGGATGTGCGCGGCGTGGCGGTCAACAGCAACATCATCAAGACCCTGCTGGAGCGCGAGTGGGTGCGTATCGTCGGCTACCGCGAGGTGCCGGGGCGCCCGGCGATGTTTGCTACTACCAAGGCGTTCCTCGACCACTTCAACCTGAAAAGCCTCGACGAGCTGCCGCCGCTGGCCGAACTGCGCGAGATGGAGCCGTCGCCGATGCCTCCGGTGGATCTCGATGACTTGCCGGTGCCCGCGCATCTGCAGGCCCTGGCCGACGCCAGCGCCGATCCGGACGAGCAACCGCCGGCGGAAGAAACCAGCTTCCGCACCCTGTTGGTGGAGCTGGATGCGATGGAGGAGGGGCTGAAGACCGACTTCGACGATCTGCTGCGCGACCTGCCGGAGGCCGACGAGCCGGGCGACGCTGCCGACGTCGAAGAAGAAACCCCACGGGATTGACCTGCCGCCTGGCGCAAAGCCCGGCGTGTCGTTGGATATCGGTCTACTCTCTGGTGCGTTTGCGCCGCGATCAGCGTATGATTCGCGGCCTTTTTGGCGCCCGCTGCGCCAGAAACCCAGATTCGACTTTTTACACCGGGAGGTGCCCAGATGAGTGAACAAGACCTGCAAGACAGCCCGCCACGTCCGGCCGGGGAAAAACTGCAAAAAGTACTCGCACGCATTGGCGTTGGCTCGCGCCGCGACGTCGAGGCCTGGATCGGCGAAGGCCGGATCAAGGTCAACGGCGTTGCCGCGACCCTCGGCCAGCGGGTCGACCTGCACGACGCGATTTCCGTCGACGGTCGCCTGATCAAGCGTGAAGAGAGCGCCGAGTCCGTGCGCCGCGTCATCATGTACAACAAGCCTGACGGCGAGATCTGCACCCGTGACGACCCTGAGGGCCGTCCGACCGTGTTCGACCGCCTGCCGAAGCCGAAGGAAGGCCGCTGGATCAACGTCGGCCGCCTCGACATCAACACCACCGGCCTGTTGCTGTTCACCACCGACGGTGAGCTGGCCAACCGCCTGATGCACCCGTCCTTCGAGATGGACCGCGAATACGCCGTGCGCGTGCGTGGTGAAGTCGACGACGACATGATCGCGCGCCTGAAAGAAGGCGTGGTGCTGGAAGACGGTCCGGCGCGTTTCACCGACATCCAGGTGGCGCCGGGCGGTGAAGGCTTCAACCACTGGTATCACTGCGTGGTGATGGAAGGCCGCAACCGTGAGGTTCGCCGTCTCTGGGAGTCCCAGGGCCTGGTGGTCAGCCGTCTGAAGCGCGTGCGCTTCGGTCCGGTATTCCTCAACTCCGACCTGCCGATGGGCCGCTGGCGCGAAATGAGCCAGGGCGAAATCGACATCCTCGCCGCCGAAGTGGGTTTGACCCCGGTAGCGATGCCGGCGATGAACGCCAAGACCAAGGACAAGCTGGAGCGCATGCAGCGCAAGTCCAGCAAGCCGATCGGCCGTGGCGAGCGGGTACGTACCCTGCGTCCGGCCAAGGACGGTGCACCGGCAGCCGAGCGTCCGGCGCGTCAGCCGCGCGAGGAAGGCGGGCGCAAGGGCCGTACCACCGTGGCCGAGCGTCCGAGCGATGTACGGCGCAAGCCGGCAGCGCCGAAGCGCCCAGGACCGGGCGCCGGTCGTGGCAAGCCGCGGTCCGAGTAAGGGCTGCATGTGAAAGAGCCAACCTTCGGGTTGGCTTTTTTGTGGGCGTTGGAAAGGCGGGCTTTCTTAGGCTGTTCTGACTTCGCTCAGCAATTCAGGGTGACGATCGAGGAGCTTGAGCAGCTTTATCAGGGCAAGGGGTGGTTTGGTTTTGCCATTTTCGTAGCGTGAAAAGGCATTGACCCCGCCTCCGAAGATCTCGGCAGCTTCGCGCTGATCCAATGCCAGTTTCTTGCGCACGCTGGCAATGAAATCGGGGTCGACAATGGCTGCATTGATCTGTTTGGAGAACGCGCGCATTTCGTTCATGACGCGATCGGATTCTCCGGCGTCCAGCAACGACTCTCCGCAGGCCGAGCAGAAATCGCCCGTAACTGCCCCGATGATGGTGGTTTCGCCTTTGTAGGTGTAGGGCAGGTCACGGGTGTCATGCATCAGCTCCGCGCTACCGCAAACCGGACAATTCATGTTCATAGCTCCTTGAAAGAGACGATCAATACGTCTTCGATCACCGTCAGTTTCAGGTACAGATCACCTGAACGAGTGCTGGGGCGATATACGTCTTGCCAGATCCTGTGGTCGGCGTGCGTTGTCATGCTCTTGTAGTAGTCCGATGGAGTCAGTGCACGCACTACCGCAAGCACGTCGGAAAAACTGAACCCCATTTCACTTGCACCTTTTCGCGCAGATTGGGTGGTGCGGACCTTCCCGGCATCGACAAGCGCCTTCACTGCTGCGAGTCCACAATGGGGTGTCCTTTTCTCCATGGGATATTAACCTTTTTGGTTAAAAATAAATGGCGAGCCGATGTTTGGTCAAAACATCAGGGGCTGGAGTGTGGGGATTTCAGCCTGGCGGGTCAGCTACGAATGAGTGTCTGGAAATTTTTTCGACCGGCTTGTAAATATTTTGTTACGCGTATTGGCCGCTTCCCCAGTCAATCCTGCGGCAGCTTTCCTCTGTAAACATTCCTTGCCGAAATCAATCAACCATTCCCCTTGACGCGCACGTCAACATCTTGCCCGACCCCCTGCAAAACGGGCTTGATGTCGCCGACAGCCAAGTGCCCGGCCCGCCGCAGAGCGGTCCGGAAAACAGAACAAAAACGGAGGGCGCCATGTACGCCATTCACTCCCCCAGGCTTCATTTCTCCCGCAGGAACGCTACGTGCCGTCATCAAAACGTTACGCAGCGTGTTGACCCCTGCGTCAATGCAAGGGTATACAGTGCGCCGCGTTTTACCTGTGACCCTTCTGCGTACCGCGCACTCTGGCTGACGCCAGGCTGATCCCCCGAGGCTTGTCCGCGGGAATGGCCGCGTTCAAGCCCAAGGTAACCACCCCTTGCCAATTCCGCCGCGCCACGAGCGAGGCGGGTCCGATCCCGTCACAGATAAAAACAACAGGTGACTTCGTTCATGAGTGGAACAACTCCGCATTCAGGTGAGCTCAAGCGCGGCCTGAAAAATCGCCATATCCAGTTGATCGCCCTCGGTGGCGCCATCGGTACCGGCCTGTTTCTCGGCTCGGCCGGGGTGATGAAGTCGGCGGGACCGTCGATGATCCTCGGTTATGCCCTCTGCGGCTTCATCGCCTTCATGATCATGCGCCAGCTCGGCGAAATGATCGTCGAAGAGCCGGTGGCCGGTTCCTTCAGCCATTTCGCCCACAAGTACTGGGGCGGTTTCGCCGGCTTCCTGTCGGGCTGGAACTGCTGGATGCTGTACATCCTGGTGGGCATGTCGGAGCTGACCGCGGTCGGCAAGTACATCCACTACTGGTGGCCGGAGATCCCGACCTGGGCCTCGGCGGCGGCGTTCTTCATCCTGATCAACGCGATCAACCTGGCCAACGTGAAGGTGTTCGGCGAGGCCGAGTTCTGGTTCGCCATCATCAAGGTCCTGGCCATCGTCGGCATGATCGGCCTGGGCAGCTACCTGCTGGTCAGCGGCAGCGGCGGTCCGGAGGCTTCGGTCAGCAACCTGTGGGAACACGGCGGCTTCTTCCCCAATGGCGTCGGTGGTCTGGTCATGGCCCTGGCGATCATCATGTTCTCCTTCGGCGGCCTGGAAATGCTCGGTTTCACCGCCGCTGAAGCAGACAAGCCGAAGACCGTGATCCCGAAGGCGATCAACCAGGTCATCTACCGCATCCTGATCTTCTACATCGGCGCCCTGGTGGTGCTGCTGTCGCTGACCCCGTGGAACAGCCTGGTGGCCAATATCGATGCATCCGGCGGCTCCTACAGCGGCAGTCCGTTCGTCCATGTGTTCTCGATGCTGGGCAGCGACGTTGCCGCGCATATCCTCAACTTCGTGGTGCTGACCGCTGCGCTGTCGGTGTACAACAGCGGCACCTACTGCAACGCCCGCATGCTGTACGGCATGGCCGAGCAGGGCGATGCCCCGGCCAGCCTGGCGAAGATCGACAAGCGCGGCGTGCCGGTGCGGTCGATCCTGGCGTCGGCGGCAGTGACCCTGGTCGCGGTACTGCTCAACTACTTCATGCCGCAGCACGCCCTGGAACTGCTGATGTCGCTGGTGGTGGCGACCCTGGTGATCAACTGGGCAATGATCAGCTACTCGCACCTGAAATTCCGCCAGCACCTGGACCGTACCGGGCAGAAACCGCTGTTCAAGGCGCTGTGGTATCCGTTCGGCAACTACCTGTGCCTGGCTTGGGTAGTGTTGATCCTTGGCATCATGCTGATGATGGGAGGCGGCATCCAGGTTTCGGTGTTCGCGATGCCAATCTGGCTCGCGCTGATGTGGGTTTGCTACCAGCTCAAAAGCAAGCGGGTGGCGGCCGAGGCTGCTCTGGCCAAGTAAGCATTCGGGGCCGCTTTGCGGCCCCAATCCACTCCACACCGGGTATCCTGCTGCACATCTCCCACCCGGTCCCGCCGCATGCTGCAACTCTCCAACACAGTCCACATCCCCGACGACGAACTCGAATTGACCGCGATCCGCGCCCAAGGGGCCGGCGGGCAGAACGTCAACAAGGTTTCCAGTGCCGTGCACCTGCGCTTCGACAGCCAGGCGTCCTCGCTGCCGCCGTTCTACAAGGAGCGTCTGCTCCAGCTCAGTGACAGCCGCATCACCCGCGACGGCGTGATCATCATCAAGGCCCAGCAATACCGCACTCAGGAACAGAACCGGACCGATGCCCTGGAACGCCTGCGCGAGCTGATTCTTGCAGCGGTCAAGGTGGAAAAGAAGCGGCGCCCGACCAAGCCGACCCTCGGCTCGAAAACCCGTCGCCTGGACACCAAGAGCAAACGTGGTGCGATCAAGGCCGGTCGCGGCAAGGTCGATTACTGAAAGGTGTGGGGGATGTTGCGAAGGGGGGGCGGGGAATTCTTGAGCGTGTGAAAACCGGTTGGTGGGGTGGTCCCCCGGTAACCGAGGTTTTCACACGTCCTGTAGTGCGCGGTTATTCCTGGTCGGCGCTCGGTGGTTCGTCGCCTTGTTTATCCGCAGACTGGGCGGGTTCGGCATTGATGGGGGCCGGCTTCTGCTCGACATGGTTCAGGCTTGGGAAGGGAAGATTCGGGATTTCGTGCATCTCGTCGTTCCTCGCAAGGTGGTCGTAGGTGGGAAGTTCACGCCAAAAAGCGCGTATGGCTCCGGTGAAGCCGGGGGCAGGATACAGCAGTCTGGATGACAGATTGAGTTTTTCCTGCTGATTGGTAGGAAATTTACAACATTAGCGGTGTTATCAAGGGCCTCATCGCCGGCAACCTGTGGGAGCTGGCTTGCCAGCGATGAGCATGGGTATCTACACATCGTTAGCTTGGTGCAACGCGGACCGTGTGGGAGCGGCTGTTAGCCGGGACGCCGGACCGCGCGATCGGCGGCGAAGCCGT
>NZ_JBMDIJ010000128.1:0-12158 GCF_057808595.1 Pseudomonas sp. FG98
GTCGAGGCTGATGGCCTCATCGTCGGCAACGCCGACTCCCACAGGGTTCTGGGCCGGCCATGGCATCTGTGCTCGACGCGTCCGATGTAGGAGCTGCTTCAGCTGCGAAGGACCGCGACAGCGGTCCCGAAACCATCCCGCACGAGCCTCTGGCCATGCAGGGTTGTGGATTCTCAGCGCCCGATCTTGCGCATTTCTCCAGACTCATTGGGTTGACAGGTTTTGGGACCGCTGCGCGGCCCATCGCAGCTGAAGCAGCTCCTACCTGGAACGCGTCGCACATGCGGTTTTATGCAACGTCGAGACCTTCAACGCACCGACTGCACGCGCCAGGTCCACTGTCCCAGGCTGCTGTCCCGCTCTTGCTGCACGAACACGCCATAGTCTTCGAGATAGTTGAAGCGCTCATTGCCGGCGAGTTTGGGGGTGATCGTAGTGCAGGTCAGTGGCTTGGCCCGGCCTTGCAGGTCCGGGTGGATCCGGCTGGCCGGCAGTGCCGTGCCGATGCTGCACCGGACGGCGCTGGTGAAGTGCTCGGTTTTGTTGGTCTGGGTCTTGTAGTAGGTGACCTCGGTGTTTTCCGGCAGTTGCTGCCAGTCGCCCCTGAACGCCAGGCCGGTGATGCGCAAGGTATCCCCGGTCTGTCCGCCGCGGCGGCGGTCGAATTTGTTGTTGGCCAGCGTGATCAGGCCACGGAAGGTCAACAGCAGCTCGCTACCCAGTACCGAGTCCGTTGGCTGGACCAGCAACTGGCCGCTCTGCGGGTCGCGGGCGAAGACATCGTCGCGCTGCACATCGGTGATCTTCGCGGTGTGCAGCATCAGCGCGTCGTAGCGATATTCCAGTTGCTGAAGCGTCAGGCGCGGTTCGGGCAGGTTCAGGGACTTGATCGCGGTGAGGACGGCAGGCGCCGCCGTGGGTGTGTCCAGTTGCGGCGGTAGCGCCTCGCGTTCGGGAGGGAAGGGCAGGCTGGCCCAGTTTGCAGGTTGTCCGCAGGCGGCGTCGATCAGTCGGCGTTGTTCGCTGCTGGCTTCTGCCACTGGCGCCAGGGTCATCGGCTCGTTCTGCTCGATGCGGCCGGCAAACACCCGGCCCTTCCCGTCTATCGAGAACTGGCTGAGGCGCTTGAAGCGCTGTTGTGCGCAGTCGATTGCCAGGCGTTCCTGCACCAGGGGGATGCGGATGTTTTCCTCCGCCAGTTGGTATCGCACCAGTTGCGTGGCCGTCCAGATCTTGAGCAGTCCCGCTTCGTGGACCGCGCTGTTGCGGTCGAGCAGCGGCCAGTCCTGGCCTTCGCGGGTGTCCACGGCGCGCCAGTCGGGTGTCGGGCGAGCCGCGCAGGCCTGACGCCGTTGTTCGCTCTCCAGCAGGACCTGCAACTGGGGAAGGGGGAGGTTGGCACGGTCGAGGCTGTCGGCGAACGCACGCATGCCCCTGTTGGAGTGGTAGTACATGATGCCGCTGGCCTGGCTGCAGGAGACGTCGAAGCGGGCCAGCCAGGGTTTCTCCTTGGTGGGGATGACCATGTAGGTCACCCTGTCGCCCTGGCGGATGATCGAGTCGGGTGCGGCGGGTTGGCCAATCAGCTGTTCGAAGGTTTCGAGGCCGGCAGGCTTGCCGGGTAGCTCTTGTTTGGGCGGCGGCGAGCTACAGGCGGCGAGGGCCAGTGGCAAGGCGAGGACAAGGGGCAGACGCGCATCCATGCAGGGAAACTCCTGGCGAAAAACGCGCAAGTTTACCCGAGCGCTGACGGCTTGACATGTTTGCTTAAGGCAAATATATAATTGCCTCAAGCAAATAAATGGTCCGCCCCCCATGACTACCTCCCTTCTCGAACACGCCGACGCCATCCGCCGTTTCAACCGTTTCTACACCCGCCAGATCGGCGCCCTGGACGAGCATCTGGTGCACACGGACTTTTCCCTGAGCGAAAGCCGCATCCTCTATGAACTGGGCAACTCCAGCGGCCTGACCAGCACCGACCTGCGCCAGTCGCTCGGCCTCGATGCCGGCTACCTGAGCCGGATCATCGCCGGCTTCGAGAAGAAGGGCCTGGTGAGCAAATCCCGCTCGGCCAGCGATGGGCGGGCGACATTGCTTCAGCTCACGGCACAGGGCGCGACGGTTCTGGCCTCTCTTGAACAGGCCGCACGCGACGCCGTCGCAGACTTGCTCCAAGACATGCCGAGCGCCCGCCAGCAACTGCTGCTGCAGGCGATGGCGCAGATCCAGTCGCTGCTTGGCGAGCGTGATACTTCATACGTCCTGCGGCCGCCGCAAGCGGGCGACATGGGGCTGATCGTCCAGCAGCAGGCGCAGCTCTACACCCGGGAATACGGCTGGAATTCGGACTTCGAAGCGATGGTGGCGGAGATCGTCGCGAAGTTCCTGCGCGACTTCGACCCCAGCGCAGAGCGCTGCTGGATCGCCGAACAGCATGGCAAGGTGATCGGTTCGGTCTTCGTCACTCGCCATGACGAGAGCACCGCCAAGTTGCGCATGCTCTACGTGGACGCCAGCGCGCGGGGGCTGGGTATCGGCAAGCGGCTGGTCGAGGAGACCCTGCGCTTTGCCCGGGACAGCGGCTACACGCGGATGATGCTGTGGACCGTGAGCGTGCTGACGGATGCCCGGCGTTTGTACCAGGCGGCGGGGTTTCAACTGGTGGAGGAAGCGCCGGTGCATGAGTTCGGCAAGGACCTGGTCAGCCAGACCTGGGCGCTGGAGCTGTAGCCGGCCCGGCAGGCATCGCCGGGCCGTGAAGCAGGTTCAGGAAGGTTGTGCGGCCAGGCTGTTGCTGACGTTACGCCCCAGCACCAGCACCGTGATAAAGCCGCAACCGACCAGCGCCGTGGCCAGGCTGAGCAGCACCGAACTGCCCATCTGGTCGACGATGCGCCCACCGAAGAACGAGCCCAGGGCAATGATCACCTGGAACATGGCGACGAACAGCGGCATGCCGCGTTCCACATCCTTCGGTGCGACAACGAACATCCAGATGCTGGCGCAGGCCGGGAAGGCTCCGAAGGCAAAGCCCCATAGTGCAATCAGCATCACCGCGCCGGTCATGCCGGTGGCGAAGTGCGGGAACAGTGCGGTGCTGGTACCGATCATCAGCGCCACCAGCAGCAGGGTGTAGCGCACGCTCTGGTTGGCGGCGAAGCCGGCGAACAGGTTGCCGATCACCCCGGCCACGCCGTACAGCAACAGCAGCGAGCCAATGGTCGGCCCGTCGAAGCCCGAGCTTTGCTTGAAGAACGGCGCGACGTAGGTGTACGCGGCAAAGTGCGCCAGGCCGATCAGTAGCACGGCGATCAGGCCGACCCGGGCCAGCGGGTTGATGAACAGCGCCGGCAGATCGCTGACGCGGATGGCCTTTTCAGGGGTGAGTTTCGGCAGCAGGAACACCTGCGCCAGCAACACCGGGATGCCCAGCAGCGCGGTGGCCAGGAAGGTCATGCGCCAGCCCATCAGGCCGCTCAGCCAGGTGCCCACCGGCACGCCGAGCACCGTGGCCAGGGTCACCCCGACCATGATGATCGAGGTGGCCTGGGCCACGCCCACGCCCTTGGGCGCCAGGCGGCCGCTGAGGGCGATGGCGGTGGCCCAGAAGCCACCGATGCTGATGCCGAGCAGCACGCGCCCGAACAGTAGCAGGCTGAAGTCACTGGCGAAGGCCACCACCGAGTTGGCGATGATCATGATCAGGGTCAGGCCGACCAGCAGGTAGCGCCGGTCCATTGCCCCGATACCCACCGACAGCAAGGGCGCGGCGAGGGCGGCCATGATCCCGGGCAGGGTCACCATCAGGCCGGCATGGCCGGCGCTGATGCCAAGGTCGGCGGCTACGTCGTTGAGTACGCCGACCGGAAGAAATTCGCTGGTCACCAGGGCGAATGCGCCCACGGCGACGGAAAGAATCGCCAGCCACTGCTGGAAGACGCTTTGTTGATCATGTTCAGGACGGCCCTGATGGGCCTGGCTGGGATTTGGCATGGTGTCGGGTTCCACGGGGGACTGGCGCCTTGAACAGCAGGCGGGGGAGGGAGGAAAAATCGAAGGGGATTATAGGGAGCGCGGGTGACAGGCCGACAGACGGCTGGTTCGATAGTAATCATCAGTGAGATCGATGGGAGGGGGGTATTTGCACGTCTTTTGGGTATGGGCGTCTGTCAGGGCATTGCGTCGAGGCTGATAGGTGGTTGTCTTGAATCTTGCAGCATTCTAGAGATCGAGCGCTGAAGATCTGTCGGCTTTTGCTGGAGGCTTCTACTGTCCCTGTGGGAGTCCGCCCAGCCTTTCAACTGCGCTGTCGCGCGAGAATAGGTCTAAGAGCGACGCGGACCCTGTGGGAGCGGGTTTACCGGAACGCCGGACCGCCGCGATGGCGTCGGTGATGCCACCATCGTAGCCACATTTATAGCCCCGGTTCGTGAACCTGTGTCGAAGCGAGCAGTCCTAGCCGAGCCCCGGAGCGGCACCCTTGCCGTCCTCTCACCCGAGCTGCCCGTCCATGCGCCACGCTGTTCACTGTTCTTCCTTCATCTCGCTTTGCCTGATTCCCTTGTTTCCTCTGTTCGCCAGCCCTGTCCACGCCGCTGGCGAGCGACAACTGCTGTCGGCGATCAACGACTACCGCGCCCGGCCGCAGCGCTGCGAAAGCCGCACGATTCGGGCCTCGACGCCGCTGGTGTTGAAGTCGAACCTGAGGTTGCCGGTTGGCTACGGTGGCGGTTTGCGCGACGGATTGAAGGCCTCCGGTTACCAGGCCGTGAAGGTGCGGGCTATCCGACTGGTCGGCGCGGAGGATGCCGAAGAGGCGTTTGCAATGCTGCAGAGCGACTACTGCTCGGCCTTGCTCGATAACCAGTTTGTCGATATTGGGGTCAATCGCGTGCGAAACGAATGGCGACTGGTTCTGGCCCGCCCTCTGCTCGACGCCTCGTTTGGAGGAGATGAACGTGCTGCCGGCAAAGCGTTGCTGGCGCAGGTCAACCAGGCTCGGGCCAGGCCGCGGCTGTGTGGTCGCCAGCGCTTTGCCGCAGCGCGCCCGCTGGCCTGGAATTCTGCGCTGGGCGCGGCAGCGCTGAGCCACAGCCGAGCGATGGCCAACGACAACTTCTTCGCTCACCGTGACCTAGACGGTGACCTGCCGGCAGACCGCGCCCGGAGCGCAGGCTACCGTGGACGTCAGATCGGCGAGAACATCGCCGCTGGGCAGGCTTCACCGAGCAAGGCAATGGCGGGCTGGTTGGCCAGTCCGGGGCATTGTGCCAATCTGATGAACCCGATGTTTACCCAGGTGGGTGGGGCCTTTGCCGAGAACTCGCGCAGTGATGAGGGGGTGTATTGGACGATGCTGTTTGGCGCGCCGTGAGAGGGGCGTTAGGGTCAGGTCGACGCGGTCCAGGTAGGAGCTGCGTCAGCTGCGAAGGACCGCGCAGCGGTCCCAAATCCTGCCTATCCAATGAACCTGGAGAAACGCGGCAGGCCGAGCACCGTGAATCCATGTCTCGGCTTGCTCAGAGGCCGACCGCTAACGCACTCCTCACGCTTTACCAAAGCCAAACAACGAGCGCAGCCAGCCTTTCGGTTTCCGTTCATAGAACGGAGTAGTTTGCGTGATGAAATACTCGCTGAGACCTGAGTCATCCTTGCGCACGCGATACAGGTCAACGGGGTCGCCATCCGGAGCGCTGTCGTGAGCAACGCTGCCGGCCTCGCGGATGACCCGTTCGATATCGCCGTCCGCTTCGATGCCAATGATCAGATGAGGTTTCAGATCGGACGATGGGGCATGCATCAACGCGAGGAACGCGCGCGTTACGTTGCGGTGCCCGGCGAGCAACTGGCTGAGCGAGCTGAGCATCTTCGACGGGTATTGCGACGGTTGTCCGAGCAGTACCTGGGTGTTTTTCTCGACTGTGCGCTGCACCGGTTTTTCGCCGATCCCATCGGCCAGCAAATGGCGGACTTCCTCCGGGAAAAACTCTTTGCCGTAAGGCGACTTTGGATTGAGCACAAGATGGGTGCCCAGGGTGATTTCAAACAGGGACCTGACCGGGATCTCCAGGTAAGACTCTTCGCTGGTTATGGACCGTTGCAGCGTTTGCAACGAAGAAAAGAACGGTATGACGATAGAGTCGTCGTTCTTCTGCCAATGCGCGATGCTGATGTTGCTGCCGGCTTCCAGGCGGACTTTACCTTCGCCTGTGCCGGCTGTGCCGAGGACGTAGACGTTGGAGTTCAACAGGGTCCTGAGGAAATCAGGGCGGTGAGCCGGCTCATCTGCTGCCAGCCTGAGTGACTTTTCGAGGGCGTTTTCTTGCTGGGGGTCCATGGGGTTCATTGGCAGTTCCATCTGTGCAGACCAAGGGGGCGGAGATTGCGCAGTTTTTCATGGGGGGTGGAAACTGGAAAAACGGTAGGTGGATAGGCCTTGTGCATGCCGGTAATCACTCTGGAGGGCGCAAAGAGAGCTCTCCCTTATCAGTGATTAATGAAGAGCCAGTTTGAGCTTGGTCACCACCATAGGTCTCGCCCCGGCGCTGAAGGGCGTCGAAGGCGGCTGCTGTTATCTGCTGATCCGTCCAGCTCCTGCTCAACCAAATAGTCAGGGCTGTGCCGGATAAGTGCCGCCACAGCATTCGTTGCCCCGGGTTCTGGCCATACAGGTGATCGGAGGCTACCCACCAGATAACCCGAGTAACTTCAGCAGCGTTTTTTTGCCGGGCGAATATATCGTAGACATATGAAAACGGGGTTAGCGGCGTTACTACGCGGTCACCTGAGGCTTTGGCAAGGTTCCATACCCATTCACGCTGCTCGGCTGACAGGGCGTGAGAGGGAGGCAATGGATAGTGCGAAACCCTGGACAATCCGAGCCAATAAGCTCCCCAGGGGAGGATCAGGGCGAGACTGACGGTTGCGAAGAAGCAAAACACGACACGGCGAAGCATAAATGGGAGAGTCCTCTGCCTCGAGCGCTGCATCGTACATCGGCAGTGACCACTTCTGGTCGGAAGTGGTCGGTTGCGAAGGTCTGCTTTCGACCCGTAGCCGCCCTTCACGAAAGGCAAGAGTTGGCCATACCCGCGTAAGGTGATCGAAGGGTAGTGACACGCTATGTCTTGCGATATTAAATTGCCATCTTTGATTGGATCCAGGGATGAGTCATGGAGCAAGCCAATTTCCAGGTCGATGCGCGCCTAGCCACGCTGTTAGGGCAAGGGTACTCGTCGACCGAGAAAGCTCTTAAGGAGCTAGTGGACAATGCGTGGGACGCCGACGCAGAAGAAGTCGTTATCGTTTTACCAGAACCACTGAGCGATCAGCCCATCGTCGTCAGCGATAACGGCAATGGCATGACTGTGATTGAGCTGAAATCTCAGTACATGAAGATCGCATCCGACTGCCGTCTGAGGCGAGGGGAGCGGACTCTCGGAAAGCAAAGGGTTATTAAAGGCCGAAAGGGCATCGGTAAATTTGCAGGGCTGATGGCGGCATCGGTGATGACCTTGAGCACTCGCGCCCGCGGGCAGTCTGCGTCATTTACGCTGAGCGTCGACAATCTCCAGCAGGCTGCTGACATTGAGCACCTTCCCATCGACATAGCGGTGTCGATCTGTGGAGAGGGCGATCATGGCACCTCGATCCACCTGACGCATCTCCGGCAAGATCTGAGCTACCCGAATCCTGTCCAACTCAGGCAAGAGCTGATCAAGGAGTATGGCCGGCAGTCTGGTTTCACCATCATCATCAATGGAAAGCCTCTGGGCATTGATGATCTCGAAGGCACCTATAAGGAAGAATCCGAGACGTTGTCATCTGCGGGTGACGTAGCGCTGAGGTTTTCCATCAGCAACAAAAAGACAGGCTTACGGGAGCCTGGCATCACATTGCTTGTCGATGGCAAGGCCATTGGTAAACCGGGGTTCTTTGGGCTGGATGGATGTGACGATGTACCGCCTAAGCTGCTGCGCAAACTTTACGGTGAGATCAGTGCCGATGGCTTGAGGGACTACATAACGGCTGGCTGGGATTCTGTGATCGAGAACAGCGAGAGCTACCAGCGGGTCGCTGAATACGTCCAGCAGACAGTGAAGGAGGCGCTTCATCAAACTCATGCCCAGGAGATGCAGCTTGCGCATGCCAGGTTGAAGAAGGCGTTGAACCTAAGTATGTCGAAGCTCCCTGAGCACAAGCGTCAGTTTGCTGAGGAGGCCATCAAGAAGGTCTTGGACAAGTACTACGACGAGCCTGAACACAAGGTGGAGGCAATCGCATTTGTGGTGCTCCAGGCCATTGAGCGCTCCGATTACGCAGCCGTCATTGAGCACCTGGCTGAGGCGAAGAAGGCAGACGTGGCAGCAGTCGCTGAGGCGCTTGAGCAGTTCGGTCTGGCGGACATGGCAATCCTGGTGGAGCAAGCAAAAGCTCGAATGGCTTTCCTGGACTGGTTGGAAAATCTGGTAGGAAACAAGGCCTGTCTTGAGGTCACGGTTCACCGCGCTATCGAGAGGGCACTCTGGATCTTCGGGGCGGAATACACTGCTTTCAGCTCAAATGAAGGGCTGAAAAAACAAGTCGAGGAGTATTTAGGTCTGAAGTACCAAGGGAAATCTGGTGCAGATAGACCTGACCTTCTGCTCAATGAAAATTTGAATGGTGAGTACCTGCTCATAGAATTCAAGAGGCCCTCGCATGGCTTGAACCATGAGGATTACCAGCAGGCCACAAGGTATCGGCATGAGTTTGCAAAATACACAGCAAAGCCGATAACTGTCCTGTTGCTCGGAGGTCGGCGATCCACTGATTTTCCTGTGCAGTATATCGAGCCCAATGTGAAGCTTCTTTTGTTCTCAGACATTATTGCTACCGCGCGCCGGCAGGTTAAATGGCAGTTGGAAAGAATTTAGACTGTCTGAACTATTTACCGACACAGTCAGCTTTGGGTTGATAGCGGACGGTCGCGACAGACTGCTTTCGGTCTATAGCGGGCGCCTTCCTCCGATGGGAATTGATAGCGAAGGATTCTCCGATCAAGTCAACACAGGTCGGGATGACCTGTGCTGACTTGATCGGAGAGTCTTTCGTTATCTACTAGCGTAACCGACTCATCAGCAACTGCTGTCTCGCTCGTGTACAACCTACATACAGCCGGTTGCGGAATACTGGCTGCCCAAGATCGTATTGGTCGATCATTGGCAGCAATACGACATCGAATTCCAGCCCCTTTACATGCAGCACTGATGTGAAGTGCACCAAATACTTTTTCGACAGATCGATCTGCTCTGATACGCTCATCTTGCGGAAGCTGCCCTCCAGCTCCCGCACACATAGAGCATGCAGGGACCGAGCGGTTACCTGATCAGGCAACACCACAGCAACTGACTGATGTGCAGGGATAGCGGCGATTACATTGAACAGATACCTGAACTCTTCTTCACGTCGGGCAAAGCCACGCATCGTGTAAGCGCGTTGCTCGCTGACCTGATCATGCAGAAGGGCAGCGTCCAACTGCTGCACATCCGTATCGGCTCCGCGCTCAAACAACTGCCGCAGTAACGAACTTAGCGCGGCTAGGTCCGGCTGCCCTTTCTGCCGCAGATTCTCATCCAGCGAAACAAACTCTGGGCGTTTGCCAATCGGGAAGCAATCCGCAATGTGCACTTCCTCGTTGTGCAGCAACTGTTGCGAACGGTCTCCGACGACAGTGATCGCGCTGTAACGCGGATCAGCCTGGGAGGTCATCAAGTAGATCTGCTGCTCGCTGAAGTCCTGTACTTCATCGACAAACACGCTCTGATAGAAAGGTGGCTCGCGTAGGCTGGCGGGAAGTTTGGCTGTTACTCCGGCACTCAGGTCGTGAGCTAAGCACAGTAACAAGTCGATATCTGAATCGCACAGGCGTTGCTCTTCAAGACGCTCCAGTACTTGCCATGCCACGGCCGTATCAGGGAAGCTGTCCGAGTATTCATACAGCGCCTTTGTATATAGCCCCGCGAAGTTCTTCAGCGGCTTGGCCAGATGGTCCAACGCTGCCTGCCGGAATATCTTAAGCACCGAGGTACTCGCCTGACCGTCCTCACCAGGCAATACCTGGCTACCGATGCCGCTGCTGACCTTCAACCATTTCAGTACCCCGCCATCCAGATAGAGCAGCGACTTGGGCCTACCAAGCGCAATGAACAGCTCATTGACTGGCATGAATCTTGTCTCATACCCGTCACCAATGACTAACGATGGCAGCAGAGCGCGGACGCTCTTGCCCGCAAGTGAGGTCTGGACAGCATCATTGAAGGACAAGGGGTGGTTATCCGCTGATAGATACTGGTAACGACTGCTCGACGCACAGGGCAATGCCTCAGAACCCTCACTAATACCCGCCCTGTACAGCACCAAAACCCGATTGGACTGCTGGAACAAATCGACGGGTAACTCTGCCAGCCTTTGCGCCAGCTCCGGAATGCCCTCGCCATAGGCCATTTGCTCTCCCAGATGAATACTCAGGATCGCCGGGCCTAGAATACGTTGAGCCAGCGCATGAATCTTCTCCGACAACCTCGCGGCCACCCGATATAAGGCGCGCTCCGCGGTCAAAGGCGAGAGCAATTCTTGCGCCAGTTCATCAACGCTGGCTGCAAGCGCTTGACGGGCAGCGGCAAACTGGCTGCGCTGTTGGGCAGTAAACCGTTGCAACTCCGCACTGTCGACCTCGACTATCAGCTTCTGCAAGTCGGTGGCAATCACCCGTGCCAGTGCAAGCCGGGCCGCATTAAGCCAAGCCAGAGTGGTAGTTAGAGAATGCCCTTCGTCGCTGCTGTGTTTGAAGCGCTTACCAGAACCGCCCGAAGACTCCAGCTGGCGATAGCTTTGTAGCTTGAAGCGTAACTCGTGATATTCAAGTACTGGCAAAACGGGCATGCATAGACGGCTGCAGGTTTCCTTGAGGTACTGGATAAGCTCGGCAGTGCGCACAAAGCCGACGCTGCCGTCCTGGGAGAACTTGCCGGCAAACTCGCCTTCCCAGTAGTCGAAGTCGTCGCCGAGAATGGAACGGAACGTCTCACGATCCGTCACTTCATTCGAATTGAAGTCACAGAGCATCTTGGTTCTCCCGAGCGCAGCCGACGTCTTGCCTGAGCCCGCAACGCCCTCGACCCACATAGGCCCAACTGGTGCTCGAGAAATGATCTTGTCCTGATTCGGAGTTCGATTTAGAAAAAAGTGTTCATCCAGGCTCATCTGCTCAGTTAGCTCGCCACCACTTTCATCCTCCACATCATCGAGATCGGCAATCGCCAGTGCCGAACCTTCTTCCTCCTCCTCATCATCATCGAGAATCTGCAGCCCCGGTGCCGCAGGCACGGATGGTATCAGCTCTACTGACTCGCCCGCTGGCTGGCCGTCTTCTGATCGGTGAGTAACAACAAGAACCTCTGTTACCAGTGTGTTTGGCAGCTCTGCTTCGTCACTTGTTCGGTCTGTAGGTTCGAGCAGCTCCTTGCCAATGGAGGGCACGATGTCTACATGCTTCTCCATACTTTTGGCCTTAGCAGGCTTTTTACTCGACACAGTGATTTGCTGGGCTGCTGAATATGCCTTTGTCAAAAAGGCTCGCAGATCCATGACGTTTCCCTGGCCGTTAGCATTCTCCACGTCCACCGCCAGAAAGTTGCGCGCATGACGTTCAAGCTCTTCAAAATCATGGCGACGAAACTGGCGGGCCTCAGTGACCCGGTAATTACCCCAGGCCTTTGAGAAGCCCTGAAAGCCCATCCCTGCCACAGCGCAAAGGCGGCCCACTGGTGAGTGAAGAGTGGTATAGCCCGAGCTGGCTTTGGGGTACACCAGCGAGTCCATGCCTAGTCGGAATGTAACAGCCCCCCCCGTCCTCACGTTCGATCACAAGTGCCTTGCCGTAGGCATGGCGCTTAAGATTCCGGTAAGCCAAATTGCCCTCACGGATCATCCGCTCTGCGTAATCAATAATCCCCTCAAGGACCTCCAGCTCTTCACGGGCAATCTTGCGCAGGGATGCTTCACTAATCTGCTTTCCCATACCTGTCACTCCTTATCCTTAGCAGAAAACTTCCACACCCTGTGGCGGTCAACTTTTTCCGGACACCTCAATGTGTGAGGTCAGGCCATCTGCC
>NZ_JBMDIJ010000129.1:0-11306 GCF_057808595.1 Pseudomonas sp. FG98
CATCGCTGGCAATGCCAGCTCCCACAGGTTCTTGTGCCTGGCCTGAGTCCAGCGGGCGGCCGGGACCTTGTGGGAGCCGGCTTGCCGGCGATGAGGCCATCAGCTTCGACATCAATCTTGCTGGCCGGGCTGTTCCTGCCGGCCAGCCATCAAACCACCCGCACACCCCGAACCTGCCACTGGCCGACCCACTCTCGGGCGAACGCCGCCGCGTGCCGGGTCAGTTCGTCCAGATGGCGGTCGCGTTTGCGCTCGGCCTCGACCATGGCCTTGCGCCCGTGCTGCTTGAGCAGGTAGCTGTGGATCTGCTGGATCTCCAGGGTGCGGTAGATCGGCGCCACATCGAGTACCGCCAGTTCGCTCGTTCCGGCCGGGGCATCACTGGCCATCAGCACCTGCGGCCCACGCGCACCGACCACCTGCAGGCCAAGCGCTTCGAAGCAGGCCACCTTGCCCTTGCCACAGGCCAGTTCGATACGCGGATGGCGCTGGCGGACTTCATCGAGCATCGCCCGGGCAATCCCGCGTCGGCGCAGGTCCTGGCGCACCGCCATATAGGCCACGGCACAGGCGCTGTCCTCGCCTTCGATCGGCAGGTACAGCAGGAACCCGGCCAGCTGCTCTTCCTCGCAGGCCAGCACCAGCCCCACCGGCAGCCGCGTACCGCCCAGGGCCTGGAGATACAGGTGCACTTCGAAGCCGAGGCCGTACTGGTACAGGCTGTACAGCGGGTTGCTCGGCGGCAGGGCGGTGGCGCTGAGGTCGCTGAAGTTGTCGACCACCAGTTGCATCAGCTGGCTGTGCAACGGTTCGTCGGGGGCGGTCTGGTGCAGGGTGACAACGGGCATCGCGCGGTGGGCTCCGGTAGCTGGGCGGGGCGCCAGTCTACAGGAGCCGAACCGCGGCTTCGATGTCAGACCCGGAAACGCCCGACCAGCGCCGTCAGTTCGGTCGCCAGCCCCGCCAGGGTCTGGCTTGCCGCGCTGGTCTGCTGCGCACCCTGGGCCGAGTGCGCCGAGAGCTCGCGGATGTTCAGCAGGTTGCGGTCCACCTCCCGCGCTACCTGGGCCTGTTCCTCGGCGGCGCTGGCGATCACCAGGTTGCGCTCGTTGATCTGCCCGATGGCGGCGTAGATGCCTTGCAGCACCTGTTCCGAGGCCTGTGTGGTGTCCAGCGCCGCGCGCGCCCGCTCGGCGCTGGCGTGCATGGAACTGACCGCCACTTCGGTGCCGTGCTGCACGCTGCCGATCATCTGCTCGATTTCCTGGGTCGATTGCTGGGTGCGGTAGGCCAGGGTACGGACTTCGTCGGCGACCACGGCGAAACCGCGCCCGGCCTCGCCGGCACGGGCGGCTTCGATGGCGGCGTTGAGGGCCAGCAGGTTGGTCTGCTCGGAGACCGCACGGATCACTTCGAGAACCTTGCCGATATCGCGGATCTCCCCGGCCAACTGTTGCAGGCGCTCGCTACCGGCCTGCACTTCGCCGGCCATGGCCTGGGTGCCATCGAGGGTTTCGCTGACCTGGCGGCGGCTTTCCTCGGCCAGCCGGTTGGAATCGTTGGCGGCCTGGGAGGTGGACACCGCGTTGCGCGCCACTTCCTCCACCGCCGTGGTCATTTCGGTGACGGCGGTGGCCGCCTGCTCCAGCTCTTCGTCCTGGCGGCGCAGGCTTTGCGCGCTTTGTTCGGTGACCGCATTGAGCGCGCCGGCAGACTCGGCCAGGCGCGCGGCGCAGGCATTGATCTGGCCCAGGGTGTCGCGCTGGCTGTGCTGCATGCGTTGCAGTTCGGTGAACAACTGGCCGATCTCGTTGCTGCCCGGCACCGTGACCGGCTCGCTCAGGTCGCCGCCGGCGATGCGCTGGAAGTGCCGTCCGGCGTCACGCAGCGGGCGCAGCACGCGTTGCTGGATAAAGCCCCAGCACAGCGCCGCGAGCAACAGGGTGGTGACCAGCAGGGCCAGGCTGAGCAGTTGCGCCTGGCGCAGGCGGCGTTCCGATTCGGCCATGATCTGCTGGCCGCGTTCGCCAAGGGCCTTGACCAGTTCCTGACGCAGCGCCTGCAGGCGGCCCATGGCGTTGCCGGCGTCGACGTTGACCGCGAAGTAGTGCTCCAGGGAATTTTCCAGGGTCGCCTGGCGTTGTCCGGCGATGGCTACCGAGTAGCTCTGGAATGTGCGTTGCAGCTCTTCGGCGGTAGGTTTCAGTGCGGGATCGTCGACGGCGGCAACGAATTCGCCGGTCAGCGCCAGGCTGGCGTTGATCAGCTCTTCCGAGCGGGTCAGGCGGCCCTTGGCGCTGTCCAGGTGGCCGCCTTGCTGCTCGATGAAGCCGGAGGAGACGTTGGCGCTGGAACGGATCGCCATCAGCAGGGCGTTGTTCAGGCGGTCGGACTGGTGCGCGGTACGGTCCAGCTCGGCGATCTGCGCGTCGCTGCCGACGGCGCTGCGCCAGGCGCTGGCGCTGGAGAACAGCAGGGTCAGGCTGAACAGGGACAGCACCCAGAACATACCGGTGCGGATTTTCAGGTCGGCGAACATGCGGGCAGGGCTCCTCAAGTGGTCCCGCCACTTGTCGGACCGGGCGGGTTGCTACTGCTATCGGAGGGCGCATATGACCGCTTGAGGGGGCGGAACCGGGTTGTGTTCGATTATCGAACGGAGATCATCGCCGTGCTGTCGACGCAGGCGCGGCGGTACTCGCCTGGCGTGACCCCATAGGCCTGCTTGAACTGCCGATTGAGGTGGGCCTGGTCGGAAAAGCCCAAGTCCACCGCGACGTTGAACGGCAGGTAGCCGTGGCGCAGCAGGGTCCGCGCCCGGGCCAGGCGGCGCTGCTTGAGCCAGGCATGAGGCGGCAGGCCGGTGGCCTGGCGGAATACCCGGGCGAAGTAGAAGGGCGACAGGTGCACGGCGGCGGCCAGTTCTTCCAGGGACGGCGGGCAGTCCAGGCGGGCGTCCAGCAGCTCGCGGGCACGGGCCACCGCCAGCGGTTCGTTGCCTGGCTCGCGCGGGTCGCGGACCTTGGCGTGGCGTTGCATCAACAGCAAGGCCGCCTCGCGCCAGGCCGACTGCTGCTCCAGCGCGCTGGCGCCCTGTTGCGCACAGCGGTGCAGACCGAGCAGGGCACGGAATACCAGCGGGTCTTGCAGCACGCTGCTGCTGAACCCCGGCGTGCCACCGGCGCTGAGTTCCAGTTCGTCGAGCACGCTGGTCATATGCGCCACGTCGGGGTAGCAACCGCGGTAGCTCCAGCCGTTCTCATGGGCGCGAGAACCGGTGTGCAGCTCCTCGGGATTGATCAGCACCACGCTGCCCACCGGCGCCACATGGTCGGCGCCGCGGTGCCAGAAGCACTGCGCACCGGTCTCGATGGCGACGATGGAATAGCCTTCGTGCACATGGGGCGCGAAGCGTTGCTGGAAATAGCGGGCCTGGAGCAATTCAAGATTGTCCAGCGCCGGCGCTTGCCAGAAGTGGGTCTGTTCCCGTGGAGCCTGTGTCATGGCGAACCGTTGAGCCACCAGCGATAGACGAAGAAGAAGCCCATGCTCAGGAGCATGCTGAGCAGGGTATTGCGCGTCCAGAGTACCAGCACCACGGCCAGCAGCGAACCCAGCAGATAGGGGTTGGCCGGATCGAGGTTGAGCTGGTGTTCGGGCAGGAACACGATCGGCCCGCAGATCGCCGTGAGCATGCCCGGTACGGCGAAACCGAGGAATTGCCGTGCATTGGAGCTCAGGCGCAGGGGCAGGCGTGGTTCAAGAAAGGCATAGCGGTTGAGGAAGACCAGCAGGCCCATGGCGAAGATCAGGACGAAGACCATCAGCGTGCTCCGGAGAATTTCTGGCAGATAAAGCCTGCGGCCATGCCCAGCAGACCGGCGGCGACCAGTGCGGTTTCCCAGTGCCAGTAGCTGAACAGCACCGAGCAGAACAGCGCCACGGCCACGCACACCACCGTCGGCAGGTTGCGCACGGTGGGCGCGATCAGGGCGACGAAGGTGGCGGCGATGGAGAAGTCCAGGCCCAACTGGTCGAGGTGCGGGATGCTCTGGCCGAGGATGATCCCGACCAGGGTGAACAGGTTCCAGGCCAGGTAGAAGGTGAAGCCTACGCCAAAGGCGTACCAGCGGTTGAACTGCTGGCGGTCGTGCTGGCTGACCAGGGCGAAGAACTCGTCGGTGAGCAAAAAGCCCAGGGTCACGCGCCAGCGGGTCGGCAGTTCGCTGAGCACCTGGCGCATCGACAGGCCATAGAGCAGGTGCTGGGAGGTCAGCAGCAGGGTGGTCAGCAGGATCGAGAACAGGTTGGCGCCGCCCTTGAGCATGCCGATGGCCACCAGTTGCGCCGCGCCGGCGAAGACGATCGCCGACAGGCCCTGGCTTTCCAGCGGGGTAAGGTTGGCTTCGATGGCCATCGAGCCGGCCAGCAGGCCCCAGGGCGCGACGGCCAGGGACAGCGGCAGGCAGGCGATGGAGCCTTTGATATAGGCAGTGCGGGCAAGGGAGGCAGGCATGGACGACAGCGTATGGGGGACGGCCTTGCAGCATGCCAGAGCGCCGCGCGGGCGCCTTGAACAATCTTGCCCTGTTGCCTCAGGGGTGCTGGCTGATCAACTGGTGCCGGGCGGCCTGGCAGCCGTTGATCTCCATGGCCTTCTGCACGTAAGTGACGCGCTGGTTGGCGTCCAGGCCGGCGAGCAGGCGGTAGACCTCGGCCTGGAAATCCCGCTGGCGTCCCCATTGCAGGGCCAGGCCCTGGGGCCGCTCGCGCATGCACAGCAGGCGCACCGCCGGTTGCGGGTAGTAGCCGGCATACAGCGAACTGCGTGACGACACCTGTTCCAGGGCCTGGCGGTATTCGCGGCTTTGCAACTGGTCAGGGCACCAGTTGACGATTTCCAGCGCCGCCGGAGCGAAGCCCTGGCCGAGGCTGGACTGCAACAGCGGGCAGGCTTCGGCGGAGATCTGCCCGGCGGGCAGGTGGGTGATGTAGTGCAGGGCCAGGCGGTATTCGGCCACTGGATGGCGCAGCAGCGCGGCGCGTTGCAGCAGGGCCACGGCCGGTTGCAGGGTCTGGTCCAGCGCCTGGACCTTGCGGATCAGCTCGCGGTCGGTGGGCAGGGCGTCCAGCGGCAGCGCATTGCTCTGTGCGTCGGCCTTCTCCAGCAGGGGCAGGGCCTGACGATAGAGCAGGTCGGCGTGGGGGTCGATGACCGGATCGCCAGCCAGTGCCGTCAGCGGCAGCAGCCATAACAGGGAAAGCAGGGGACGATCACGACGCACGGGGTTGGTCCTGCAGGAAAAGGGCTCTAGCGCAATTCATGGTGTCAGGCACTGTCCATAGTGAAAGAAGAAGCTCCGTGGCGGGGCATTCTAGCCGGATGCCCGGCGCGCCGAAACCCGTCGCGGTATTTGTGTCGACGAGACGTGTTGCGGGTAGAATCCGTTCCCTTTTTCAGGGCAGCGCCACGGAGCCTGTGGGAGCGGGTTCACCCGCGATGACGTCAGTGACTTCACTATCACTATCGCGGGTGAACCCGCTCCCACAGGCTCCGTGGCCTCCGCTGGACTCTCGGTAGCAGAGGAATCCAAGGTGCAGTCACAACAGGGCTTTGTCCTGACCCGCCATTGGCGGGATACGCCCCAGGGCACCGAGGTGGAGTTCTGGCTGGCCACCGACGCCGGCCCGCGCCTGCTGCGCTTGTCGCCGCAGACCTCGGTGGCCTTCATCCCCGCCCGTTACGAGGCCCGTGTCCGCGAACTGCTGCGCGGCGAGCGGGAGGTCGAGCTGCGCCCGCTGGCCCTGCAGGACTTCGAGCATGCTCCGGTGCTGGGCCTGTATTGCCGCCAGCAGCGCCAGTTGATCCAGCTCGACAAACGCCTGCGCGGCGCCGGCATCGAGGTGCTGGAAGCCGATATCCGTCCGCCGGAGCGTTACCTGATGGAGCGCTTCATCACCGCGCCGGTGGCCTTCGACGGCCAGGTCGACGGCGCCGGCGTGTACCTCGACGCCCAGTTGAAAGCGGCCAATGACTACCGCCCGCGATTGAAGCTGGTGTCCGTGGATATCGAGACCAGCGAGCGCGGCGAGCTGTATTCCATCGCCCTGGAAGGTTGCGGCCAGCGTCAGGTGTACATGCTCGGCCCGGCCAATGGCGATGCCACGGCGGTGGATTTCGACCTGGCCTGGTGCGATACCCGTGCTGACCTGCTGCACAGCCTGAATGCCTGGTTGGCCCGGCATGACCCTGACGCGATCATTGGCTGGAACCTGGTGCAGTTCGACCTGCGCGTGCTGCATGAGCACAGCCAGCGCCTCGGCGTGCCGCTGCTGCTCGGGCGCGATGCCCAGCCCATGGAGTGGCGCGAGCACGGCAGCCGTGCACATTTCTTCGCCGGGGCAGCCGGACGGTTGATCATCGACGGCATCGAGGCGCTGCGCTCGGCGACCTGGAGTTTCCCGTCCTTCAGCCTGGAGTACGTGGCCCAGACCCTGCTCGGCGAAGGCAAGGCCATCGACACCCCGTACCAGCGCATGGACGAGATCAACCGCATGTTCGCCGAGGACCGCCCGGCCCTGGCGCGCTACAACCTCAAGGACTGCGAGCTGGTCACGCGGATCTTCGAACAGACCCGGCTGATCGACTTTCTCCTCGAGCGCTCCACGGTCACCGGCCTGCCGGCGGACCGCAGCGGCGGTTCGGTGGCCGCTTTCTGCCATCTGTATATCCCGTTGATGCACCGGCTTGGCTTCGTCGCGCCGAACCTCGGCGGGCGCGAGGGTGAGGCCAGCCCAGGCGGGTTCGTCATGGATTCGCGGCCGGGTTTGTATGAATCGGTACTGGTGCTCGATTACAAGAGCCTCTATCCGTCGATCATCCGCTCCTTCCTGATCGACCCGGTGGGCTTGATCGAAGGCCTGCGCGAGCCGGACGACGAGCACTCGGTGCCGGGGTTCCGCCAGGCGCGCTTTTCCCGCACCCGGCATTGCCTGCCGGCCATCGTCGAGCGGGTCTGGCAGAACCGCGAAGCGGCCAAGCGCGAGGGCAACGCGCCGCTGTCCCAGGCGCTGAAGATCATCATGAATGCCTTCTACGGCGTGCTCGGCTCCAGTGGCTGCCGCTTTTTCGACCCGCGCCTGGCCTCGTCCATCACCCTGCGCGGGCACGAGATCATGCAGCGCACCCGGCAACTGATCGAGGCGCAGGGTTATGAAGTGATCTATGGCGACACCGATTCCACCTTCGTCTGGCTCAAGGGCGCTCATGCGCCGGAGGACGCCGACCGCATCGGCAAGGCGCTGGTGGCCGGGGTCAACCACTGGTGGCGCGGGCACCTGCGCGACGAGTACGGTTTGGAGAGCGCGCTGGAATTGCAGTACGAAACCCATTACACGCGCTTCCTGATGCCGACCATCCGCGGCGCCGAGGAGGGCAGCAAGAAGCGTTATGCCGGCCTGGTGCGGCGTGCCGATGGCAGCGAGGAGATGGTCTACAAGGGCCTGGAAAGCGTGCGCACCGACTGGTCGCCGCTGGCCCGGGAGTTCCAGCAGGCCTTGTACCAGCGGATCTTCCAGCGCGAGCCGTACCGCGAGTTCGTCCGCGATTATGTGCAGCGCACCCTGGCCGGCGAGCTGGATGAGCAGTTGGTCTACCGCAAGCGCCTGCGCCGGCCTCTGGATGAATACCAGCGCAATGTCCCGCCCCATGTACGTGCCGCCCGCCTGGCCGACGAGTACAACGACCGCCAGGGGCGGCCGCGGCAGTACCAGCGCGGCGGCTGGATCAGCTACGTGATCACCACCAGCGGGCCGGAGCCGCTGGAGAACCGGCGCAGCCCGATCGACTACCAGCATTACCTCGATCGCCAGCTGCAGCCGGTGGCGGATGGGATATTGCCCTTTGTCGGGGATGACTTCGCCGGGTTGATCGATCGGCAGATGGGGTTGTTCCAGGACTGAGTCTTGTGGTGTTGCTGATGGCCTCATCGCTGGCAACGCCAGCTCCCACAAAATATCAGGCAAGTCATAGGAATTGTGCCGGGCGATGTCCCTGTGGGAGCTGGCGTTGCCAGCGATGAGGCCATCGGCAACGACAAACCCTTGCTGTCGACCACCATCGACTATCCTCCTGTTTAACCAGGTCGGAATTTTCCCTCCGGCACCTGCGAAAAATTACCTTTCTGAAACCGAAAGTTACCTTTGTCCCGGGCAGTCGTTTAGGCTCCGACCTTCGGATCTTTCCTGGAGGTCTGTAGTCATTGTTACGAGGATTGAAAAAGGAGAAACACATGCTTGCCCGGTCCCTGACCCTTGCCGTCCTGCTGGCCATCGCCGGTCCGCTGTTCGCCGATGACAACCCTCTGGATCTGGATGCGGGCAGGGCCCGTCCGTTGGTGGTGATCGCGCCCACCAGTGCCGACCCGCTGTTGCGAAGTCTCAACGAGTCGCTCAAGGACCCGGCAACCCAGGCCGGTTTCAAGGAGCGCGGCCTGGTGCTCTACAGCGTTGCCGGGATGATCGGCAAGCGTGACGACAAGAACCTCGAACAGCAGACCACCATGGCCCTGATCCGCCAGGTCAGCCGTGGTGCCCAGGTCGGCACCCAGGTGACCCTGGTGGGCAAGGATGGCAGCAAGCATCCGCTGGAAAACGATGGTTCGCTGGATATGAGCAAGATTTTCGCTGCGGTGGATGCGCTGCCGGCGGAAGAGAAGGCGATCAGCACGCCGGCCCCGGAAGCCGCGCCAGTGGCCGAGGCCAAGCCGGGCAAGGGCGGCAAGGCGGCCGAGGCGAAACCGGCCAAGCCGGCGAAACCGCTGCCGCCACCGAAGCCCCTGGAAGATTGAACCCTGTATTGAAGAAGGGCCGGAGCTGTAAAGCTCCGGCCCTTTTCGTTCGTCTCAGCGAAAACGCTCGGCGCTGTAGGGGGCGGGGTCGGTAAACGGCGTTTCGCCCGTCATCAGCTCCGCCAGCAGCCGCGCGCTCACCGGGCCCAGGGTCAGGCCATGGTGGGCGTGACCGAAGTTGAACCACAGGCCCTTGTGCCGGCTGCCCGGGCCGATCACCGGGCGCATGTCCGGCAGGCAGGGTCGACGGCCCAGCCAGGGCTGCCGGTCGATCCGCTGGCCGAGGGGGAACAGGCTGCGGGCCACGGTCTCGCAGCGCTGCAACTGGATTTCATTGGCCGGATCGCTGCTGGCGGCGAACTCGACCCCGGTGGTCAGGCGGATGCCCTGGTCCATCGGCGCGAGGACGAAACCGGCCTCGACATCGCAGATCGAGTGCCGCAGTGGCTTATCGGGCCGGGCCTGGTAGTGCATGTGGTAGCCGCGCTTGTTCTCCAGCGGAATGCGGTAGCCCAAGGGCGCGAGTACCTCGGCGGCCTGCGGCCCGAGGGCGATCACCACCTCTTCGGCCGTGATCGGGCCGCGCTGGCTGTCGACCTGCCAGCCGTCCTCGACCTGGCGCAGGCTGCGCGCATCGCCATGGATGAACTGCCCGCCACGTCGCACGAACAACCGGGCATAGGCGCGGACCAGGGCCCCGGGATTGCTGACGGTCTTGGGGTCGAGCCAATGAATGGCGCCGATGGCGTTCTGGCTCAGGCCCGGCTCGCGTTCGTGCAGTTGCTGGCGGTCGAGAATGTCGAAGGCCAGGCCGTAGGGCGCCAGGTTCGCCGCGTCGGCCTTGGCTGCGCTAAAGGCGGCTTCATCGCGGTACAGCTCGATCCAGCCGTCGGCCTTGACCAACGCCTGGGCGCCGGCGGCTTCGATCAGCGGGTCGTGTTCGCTGATGCAGCGCTGCATCAAAGGCTGGATGGCGCGTGTGGCATCGGCCAGCGGCGTTGGTGCCGAATGCCGCCAGTAGCTCAGCAACCAGGGCGCGACCTTCGGCAGGTAGCGCCAGTCGTAGCGCATCGCGGACTGGCGGTTGAGGCTGTAGCGGGCCAGGGTTTTCAGGTCACGGGGGAAGGCATAGGGGGTCACGCTGGAGCGCTGGATCAGCCCGGCGTTGCCATGGCTGGTGCCGCTGCCGGGGTCGTCACGGTCGATCAGCACCACCTGGCGGCCACGTGCCTGCAGTAGCAGGGCGCTGCTCACGCCAACGATTCCGGCACCGAGAACGAGGGTCTGGCATTGCATGCGGGTAAACCTCCAGCGTGATCGACGTTGTTACAGACTTTGACAGAAAGCGGTCATCCGGAGAAAGTCCACGGGTAGCTGTTCCCAGTCCAATACCAAGCAAGGGAGCTTCAGATGTCCGCACCTGCCACACAGATTCCGTTCGCCGAGCTGGTGAACCTGTTGCAGCGCATTTTCGTTGGCCATGGCTGCAGCGAGGCTGTCGCCCAGGTACTCGCCGCCAATTGCGCCAGCGCCCAGCGCGATGGCGCCCATAGCCATGGCGTGTTTCGCATTCCCGGTTATCTGTCGACCCTGGCCAGCGGCTGGGTCGATGGCCGCGCCGAGCCGGTGGTCAAGGACGTGGCCAGCGGTTATGTCAGCGTCGATGCCCGCGGCGGCTTTGCCCAGCCGGCCCTGGCTGCGGCCCGCGAGCTGCTGGTGAGCAAGGTGCGCAGTGCCGGGATCGCGGTGCTGGCGATCCACAATTCCCATCATTTCGCCGCGCTGTGGCCGGATGTCGAGCCGTTCGCCGACGAGGGCCTGGTGGCGCTGAGCGTGGTCAACAGCATGACCTGCGTGGTGCCCGAGGGGGCGCAGCGACCGCTGTTCGGCACCAACCCGATCGCCTTCGCCGCGCCCTGTGCCGGTGCCGCGCCAATCGTTTTCGACATGGCCACCAGTGCCATGGCCCATGGCGACGTGCAGATCGCCGCGCGCAAGGGCGAGTTGCTGCCCGACGGCGTCGGCGTGGACCGCGAGGGCAGGGCGACCCGCGATCCGGCGGCGATTCTCGACGGTGGCGCCTTGCTGCCGTTCGGCGGGCACAAGGGCTCGGCGCTGTCGATGATGGTCGAGTTGCTGGCGGCGGCGCTGACCGGGGGCAACTTCTCGTTCGAGTTTGACTGGTCGCAGCATCCGGGGGCGAAAACGCCCTGGACCGGGCAACTGATCATCGCCATCGACCCGCGTCTGGCCCAGGGCGAGCGCTTTGCCGAGCGGGCGCGGGAGCTGGTCGGGCAGATGGAGGCGGTGGGGGTGACGCGGATGCCGGGGGCGCGGCGCTTCAAGGAGCGCGAGCTGTCGGCGCGGCAGGGGGTGACGGTGACGGCGGAGGAATGGGCGCAACTGCAGACGTTGGCCTGACACTTGACCCTGTGGGAGCTGGCTTGGCAGCGATTG